>JANOTC010000596.1:0-8583 GCA_031416175.1 Gammaproteobacteria bacterium | reverse complement strand
CCCGGACGCAAGGTGCATACGGGTGTGCTGGCGCGGGATGCGGCAATTGAGGGTGAAAATCACAAAGCCGGAACAGGTGTCCGGTTTAACGAGGACGGAACGCTCGATAAGCGATTCTAAGCTCCTTGGGCTCGGCCGAGGGGCTGGCAACGCGACTGTATTCAGGCGAGTTACCGCAAAAAGTCTTGAATTGGGGCTGGTTTATGGGTATATTAGTCCCCGCTACTGGTGTTACATTCTGGTGTTACATTTTTTTGAATATGCCGGAGAAAATCGTTTAAAAACAAACGGTTATAATGGGAAAAAATTGAATCCCTCCCTCTCCGCCAAATTCTTCAAGAGAAGGTGCCAGACTGGCGCCTTCCTCTAAGTGCTAAGCCAAATCAAGACGAATCCATTTACGATGTCTCTGTACGCGCAAGGGCAGCACAACGACGTCATCCGACGGTTCTCTCGCGAAACAAAGACAGGATTTGTTCTGTTAATGACTGGGATTTTAGCCAGAAGTCATTCAAAATAACCCCACCAACAAGACCACTCCCGCCCTTTCCAAAATAAGGATACTCTCTCGTGGAAATCGTTCATCGCGACGCCCAGCAAATCACAGGCATCAGCATCCGCACAACCAACCTAGCAGAAATGAATCCCGCGACGGCAAAAATTGGCGCGCTTTACCAGCGTTTCGACCAGCAAGTACCCGTAGACTACAAAAATGGTGCGCGCGTTTTCGGGGTGTATTTCAACTACGCCTCTGACCACCAAGGCGAGTTTTCAGTGCTAGCCGGTGTGGACAAAATTGATCCTCAGCACGAAAAAAATCTTGAAACGATCACATTGCCTGCCGCTACGTATATGGTGTTCGAGGCCAAGGGTGAAATACCGCAAATTGTTATCGAAACGTGGCAAAAAATTTGGAGCCATTTTTCAGATCCAAGCGTCGAACATAAGCGTGCCTATACGACCGACTTTGAGCACTATAAAAGTCAAAACGAAGCCGCGATTTACATTGCTTTAAAATCGTAAATAATTCTCACGTCAAGCCACAAAAGAACGCAATTCAAGGAGGAATTAATGTGTTTTTCAACGTCACGCGTGCATAAACTTCGTTATTGGAATTGGGACGGGGAACGGATCATTCACGAATCCATCGTCAAGTCTTCGCGTCCACCCATTGGCAGTCAGCGCGGCGGCATATTCGAGAGGCATTCAAGCAAAACTGGAAGCCTTAGTACGCGGTAATTCGTAGCGCGTTGCAACGCATGGTAGCAAACGTAGTCCAACTCCCAGCCAGGGATGTCATTAGAATACACCGTACACGCCCAATTCATTGAGAGGTCGACTGACGAATGCGTGCATCCGCAGTCCCAATGAATAATGGTGACGTGCGGCGCATCTATTTTGTCGACGCGAACGACACCAACACGTTGTTATTTAAGGAGCCAAGATGACAATCATCTGCTCAGTATTCATCGCTACAAGCCTAGATGGCTTTATCGCCAGGGCCAATGGTGCGCTGGATTGGTTGCCCGGCAGCGACAGCACGCACAGTGACGAAGACTACGGATTCCACGATTTCTTCGATTCCGTAGATACGTTAGTCATGGGGCGCAACACGTACGAACTCGCCTTAACCTTTGAAGACTGGCCCTATGATGGGAAAAGGGTGATGGTCTTGGGTCACCAATTTCCCGAGGAGCCGAAAATGCTGCTGAATGACGCATTGGGCACTTCGTTACCGCCGAAACAACTCCTAAATTACCTTGAGTCGTTAGGCTCCGAACACGTTTATGTCGACGGCGGAAAAACGATCCAGAGTTTTCTGCGTGAGGGCTTAATTGACGACATCACGATCACCCGAATTCCGGTACTCATCGGCGAAGGAATTTCCCTTTTCGGTGCCGTGCCGCATGACATAGTATTGCAACATGTTGGGACTAAAGGCTATAAGACTGGCTTGGTGCAGAGTCGCTACAAGGTAATTTGAGCAGAAGATGCCTTCGCACGATAAAAGTTAAATTGGCAAGGACGTAAAATGGCTATTGTAGTCAGGGTGGGCTCTCCAGGCGACACTAACATCGTCGCCGAAATGGTCGGCGACCTCCTCAATGAAATCATGCAGACCGTCGGCGTTCAGTATTTTAGTTTCGATCTAGCCCAAACCCAGAGCCGCACACGCCAATTCATCGAACGCGGCATTTATTCAGTGTTGATCGCCGCGGACTCCACGTCTAATCGTGATGTAGGAATAGCCACGCTCTACGAAAGTCACGCGCTTTACGCCGAAGGCGCATTTGGCACTATTCCTGAATTTTACGTTCGACCCGAGTACCGTTCTCAACAAGTGGGTCATACCTTGCTCGACGCTGCGAAGTCACTAGGCCGTTCGCGTGGCTGGACACGTCTAGAGGTCACCACACCACCTGTCCCCGCGTTTGATCGATCACTCACATTCTATGAAAAAAACGGCTTCGGTATTACTGGCGGTCGGAAGCTTAAATTTCTTCTCTGAATTTCTTGGCGCGTTTAGTCCAAACACCCACGCTAACAATTATTCCAACTCCAATTCCACCTCAACAGCCGCCCCCTGCGCAAGCCGAAAACCACGCATATCAAGCACGCCTTTCGTATCCAGCGAAACAATAAGATAAACAGCCTCAGGGTAACTCGCTTCGCGAATATCCACCGCCGATGGAAGGGCTGGGCCATTCGGATGCGAATGATAAATAGCCACCAATTCCTCGCCGCGCTCCCGCATGTGGCGCATCGCGTCAATCTGGCTTTTCGGCTCGAGTTGAAAACGATCCGCAGGGCTTGCTGCGATATTGGCGATTGGATAGGCGTGACGAGCATGTCCTGTCGATCCACCTACCAATCCGCAGATTTCCGAATTCGGGCTGATCTGCGCCAGATGCAGCAATTGATTGGCGACTGCACGGCTAATTTTAAGAACGTTCATATCAACGCGCCTGATAAGTGTTATTTGTTAGTGGATTTCCCGATGGTTTGCCCAAGCGTTACCCGTGCAATACCCGCTAAATCTAAAATCGAGTCGATGGCCTGATAGCCGTTTTTTTGTAGCAAGGCACGCACGGACTCGGCCTGATCCCAGCCATGCTCTAACACTAACCAACCGCGCGGTTCGAGGCAAAGCCTTGCCTCTGTTGCAATCCTCGCTATGTCCGCCAATCCGTCCACGCCCGAGGTTAGCGCTGTTATTGGCTCAAAGCGCACGTCGCCCTGCTGTAGATGCGCATCGTCCATTGCTATGTAAGGGGGGTTAGACACCATAACGTCGAACTTTTGACTATGCAGCGGCTGGGTCCAATCACCGAGACAAAATGTCACATTGCCAATTTCCAAATTGCGCGCGTTTTCACGGGCGACTTCCAGCGCCGACTCACTGACGTCGGTGGCGGTAACGTGACATTTGGGTCTTTCTTTGCCAATCGCCAAGGCAACGGCGCCACTGCCCGTACCGAGATCCGCAATACGGTACGACGCGTCGAGCGGTATAAGTTCGAGCGCCGTTGCAACCAATACTTCCGTGTCGGGTCGAGGAATCAACACAGCGGACGTTACTTTCAGTCGCAACGACCAAAATTCCCGTTCCCCCAGAATGTAAGCCACAGGCTCGCCCGTCGCGCGGCGGGCAATGGCGGCTTCGAAACGAGTCGCGGCATCGACAGAGACTGTGCGTTCTGGAAATGCGCGCAACATGGCGCGGGACGTGCCCAAGGTATATTGCGCCAATATGGCTGCATCGGCGTTTGGCGACGCTACGCGGCCAGCAAGAAGGTGCTCTGCGTCGTTAAGGAGCGAACCCAGTGTCGGTGCAGAAGTGTGCAATTGCGCAGTGCCGCCGAACCAAACTTACAGTCTATCGCCGCTTAAGGACGCTAGCTGATCCGCCTGATGCTCGTTAATCAAAGCATTAATAACGGCTTCGAGATCGCCCTCGATAATTTGACCTAACTTGTAAAGCGTTAAATTAATGCGGTGATCGGTGAGGCGGCCTTGCGGGAAGTTGTAGGTACGTATGCGTTCTGAACGGTCGCCGCTACCGACCAAACTTTTGCGCGTTGCCGCCTGTTCCGCCGCTTGTTTGTCGACTTGCTGTTGGAAAATCTTCGCTTGCAAAAGTCCCATCGCGCGCGCTCGGTTTTTGTGCTGCGAACGCTCGTCTTGGCATTCAACAATCAAGCCTGTCGGCAAATGGGTGAGTCGAATTGCCGACTCCGTTCGATTCACGTGCTGGCCGCCCGCGCCGGAGGCACGATACGTGTCAACGCGTAAATCGGCTGGGTTAATCGGAATTTCTTCAACCGCATCGACTTCAGGCATGACGGCCACCGTACACGCCGATGTATGCACACGCCCTTGCGCCTCGGTTTCCGGTACGCGTTGCACGCGATGCGCCCCCGATTCAAATTTGAGTCGTGAGTACACGCCTTTGCCCATAATGCGTGCGATGACTTCCTTGTAGCCGCCGTGCTCGCCTGCGTTTTCCGACACCACTTCGACCTGCCAACCTTGCGTTTCCGCATAGCGAGCATACATGCGATACAAATCACCGGCGAAAATTGCCGCTTCATCGCCACCGGTACCGGCGCGAACTTCAAGGAACACGTTGGCTTTGTCGTGCGGATCAACGGGCAAGAGGAGCTTTTGTAACTCTAGCTCCAATTCGGCAATGCGCGCCAGTACGGACTTCAATTCCTCGTCCGCCATTTCACGCATATCCAAGTCGCCATCTTTTTGCATTTCCATCGCAGCGGCTAAGTCTTTCAGGCTGTTCTGGTATTGCGTAAAACACGTTGCGACCGGCGTGAGCTGTGAATGCTCCATGGACAGGGTGCGATAACGGTCCTGATTATTGATCACAGTCGGGTCTGATAACAGACCATTAATTTCTTCCAAACGCTCGGAGAATTTCTCCAGCTTACTGACGATAGATGCTTTCACGATTTAAACTTCTGGAGTGTTGAGGCCGAGAATTTCCTGCGCGGCGTCCAGGGTATGTTGCCGCCCAGAGAAGGCAGCTTGACGCATTTGTGCGGTGGGCGTGTGTAAAAACTTGTTAGTCAGGCCCATGGCCATTCGCTTTAAAACTTCTTCCGGATTGCCGCCTGCGCGTAGGGCTTTGAGGGCTTTGTCGAGTTCTTCTTGTTGCATGCGTTCAGCGCGATCACGGTATTCGCGAATCAAGGCAACTGCATCTTGCGCCTTCACCCAGCCCATAAATTGGGACACTTGGGTGTCAATTATTTCTTCTGCTTGCTGTGCGGCTTCGCGGCGTGACTTCAAGCCTTCTTCGATAATGTCTTGTAAGTCGTCGACAGTATAAAGATACACGTCGGCCAGCGATGCCACTTCCGGCTCGATATCGCGCGGCACGGCGATGTCGATCATTAAAATAGGACGTCGTTTCCGAATCTTAATCGCGCGTTCGACCGTGCCCTTGCCCAATATTGGCAATTGGCTACCCGTCGATGAAATGACGAGATCCGCTTCGGCCAAATGCTCAGGAATATCACTGAGCGCAATGGCAAAGCCACCGACTTCTTCGGCCAACACATGCGCGCGTTCGATCGTCCGGTTCGCAATAATAATGCGTCCGATGCCGACTTCCTTCAAATGCCGCGCGGCCAATTCGATGGTTTCACCGGCGCCGATTAAAAGGGCGGTGTGCTGCTCGAATGAGCTAAACATTTGCTTTGCCAAACTCACCGCAGCAAAGGCGACTGAAACCGGGCTTTCCCCTATCGCGGTATCCGTGCGCACTTGCTTGGCGACGTTAAACGTGTGCTGGCAGAGCTTATTCAGCACCGTACCGAGCGTTCCGGCATCCGCCGCCGCCCGGTAGGCCGTTTTGACCTGGCCTAATATTTGCGGTTCGCCGAGCACCATGGAGTCCAGACCACTGGCGACGCGCAATAAATGGCGTACGGCATGTTGGTCCGGATGCAAGTAGATGTACGGTTTGAGTTCATTAGACGGAAGCTGGTGAAAATCGGAAAACCATTGCTCAACTTGGCTAGTGTCTGATTTGGCTAGACAGCAGTACAACTCCGTGCGATTGCACGTCGATAGGATGGCGGCTTCTCGGACTTCCGGCTTGGTGACCAAATCACGCAAGGCGTCCGCCAACCTTTCCGGGGCGAACGCGACCTTCTCCCGTATTTCTACCGGGGCAGTTTTATGGTTTATGCCAAAGGCGAGTAGCGACATGGTTTATTGTCAACTTTTGGACGACCGAGGGATTCTCGCCAATGCAGCCGAGGAACACAAGCACTGATGTTGATTGACCGCCTAATTTCGGACGTCAACGTGTCTCCAATGGCGCTACGAGCGCCGTCGTACGCCGCAGCGGACGATTTTCTCGGTTTCGCGAAAGTGAAAGTAAAACTTGGGCAGCCGACCTTGAATCGAGCGAGTTGCCCCACATGCTTACGTAACCATTTGTCTATATTATTGGCTCAAACCCCGTAACGAGTTTGCGACTTCTCGGCACCTTTGCGGTCTATATCGGCTTAGGTGGAGAGAACCGTGATATATTTTTGTGATTGCTAATGAGTCAGACAACTAAATTACGGCCAAGTGCCACCTAATTCCAAAGGTGGGGTAGGGTGGTCGACAAGTCAACGAGGGATTTTTGGATGAAACGTTTTCTAGCGCTCGGTTTGAGTGTCGTTACCGGAGTGTGGTTGACTGGGTGTGCGACGACGTCGGGCGGTGCCAATTCAACTTCAAGCGCAAATTCTAATCGAGCACCCGCGGCGAAGGCGGCACCCGTCGGCGAGCCTGGTGACTTCCGTCTTGGCCAATTTGAAGCCGATGTCATGTACAACTTGTTGGTAGCTGAGTTAGCCGGCATCAATGGTGACGGTTTAACCGCGGCTAAGTATTACGTAGCGGCGGCAAAGCAATCCCGCGAAACCAGTATATCGGCGCGCGCTGTACGCGTGGCAGGGGCCGCTAATCGCTTTGACTTGGCGCTAGAGGCCGCCCAGGTGTGGGTGCAAGTGGCGCAAGACAACGGCGAGGCAACCCGTGTGTTAGCCGTGTTGTTATTGCGAAACGGCAAAACGGACGAGGCAAAAGAACAACTGCGCAGCTTAATTGAAAGCGACCCGGAGGCAGCAGGCAGAAACTTTGTCTACGTCGGCCAAATGCTCGGTCGAGAAGCGGAGAAAAACAGTGCAGTTGATGTAGCGTCTTATCTAGCCGGACTCTATCCGAACACGCCAGAAGCCCATTTTACGCTCGCGATGATGCAACAACGGGCGGGTACCTCAGATGCAGCGCTAAATTCCGTTGACCGTGCAATTCAATTGAAGTCAACGTGGTCTGAGGCCGTGGTACTGCGCGCCAAGATCTTGGTCGACCAAGGGAAGAAAGAGGCGGCGCTCACGACGTTACGCGAGCATGTAGCGACGAACCCAGAAGACAACAGTGCCCGCTTAAGTTACGCGCGCTTGCTCGTCGACGAACGCAAGTTGGAAGACGCGCGAGTTCAGTTTGAACTGTTGGCGGTCAAAATGCCGGAGAACGATGACGTGTTGTTCGCGTTGTCCATGCTGGCCATGCAATCGAAAAAATACGATGAAGCGCAAACCTATCTTGAAAAGCTCGATGCACTCGGTCGCGACAGCCCACAAGTAACGTATTACCTCGGGCAGGTTTTCGAACGCAAAGAACAGTTCGATAAAGCGATGCGTTATTACTCTTCCATTCGTGTCGGCGAATATTTCGTTAACGCTCAATTGCGCATCGCCTTTGTGTTGTCGAAAACCAAAGGTTTGGATGACGCACGCGCGCATCTGCACACCATTCAACCTGGTAGCCCCGAAGACGAGCGAGAAATTGTTTTGTTTGAAGGCGATTTGCTCAAGCAAGCAAAGCGATATCAAGACGTTTTTGATCATTACAATGCGGCATTACAGCGTTTTCCAAAAGATACGGAAATGCTTTATTGGCGTGCGCTTTCAGCGGAGCAATTAGGTAAAACCGCGATGGCCATTGAAGATCTAACCTATGTTATAAACTTGGAACCGGAAAACGCGGCTGCACTTAATGCACTAGGTTTTACGCTCACAGATCGAACGGATCGACATAAAGAAGCGCTTGGATATATAGAGCGAGCCATTAAACTTGAGCCTAATGATGCCGCGATTGTTGACAGCGTTGGTTGGGTACACTTCCGGTTAGGTGATTTTGCCAAAGCCTTGGAGTATCTGCGTAAAGCCGCCAGTATGATGGAAGATCCCGAAGTATCTGCACACTTGGGCGAAGTGTTGTGGGTGACGGGTGAGAAGGATGAGGCACTTAAGATTTGGAAATCGGCGCGCGAGAAGAACCCCGACAACGAGGGTCTTAAAAAGACGATGGTGAAGTTTGGCCAACTGTAAGCTGCCCGACTGACACAGGGGGCGGTTTTGCGTCGTTTTAGTCTTCATGCCTGCGTAGTGGGGATCGCGTGTTTGGCGGGCCTTGCATTGTCAGGCTGCGCCACCCATACGCCGAACAGCGACGTGATGGCCCAGCCTGCGAAAGAGGGTGCGCCCCTAAAATGGCGTCTGTCCG
>JANOTC010000595.1:0-2682 GCA_031416175.1 Gammaproteobacteria bacterium | reverse complement strand
CATGCAGCTTAGAGTCGAGACCAAGATAAGCGCTAACAATGATAAGAGATAAATGTTTTTCATTTATTGATTTTCCGATTCAAAACCGCAGACCCATCTGCGCAGAAAACACCGGCCAACCACTGTCCTCTAACGGACGCTGGCCTGAAATACTCGCATGTCGAAAAGTGGCCACCGAATCAAAGAAGACTTCTTGAAATTCATACTGAATACCTAGTACGACCTGCAACCCGTAATTTTTTTCCCCGCTTTCTCTAAATCCATTGGTCATTTGCCATGGAAAACCATGCAGACTGAACGCCAGCACTCCCAACCCACCATACAACCGAAATCCATTTTTCACATTCATTTCGTCGCCCAAAATTGACGTCAGGCCGGTAATCGAAAAATTCCGCATCACTCCGGTGGCCTTAGTCTCGGCGAAGGCGAAATGAAAACTAAAATCTCTCCGAACATCACGTCGATACGAAACGATGTACCCGCGAAAATCGGTGGAAACTTCGTCTTGATATATCTCTTGCGTGTCTCGATAATCCACAAAATCACTAGCGATCCCCAATCCAAGTCGATTAGGCTTATTCAACTTCCAGTTAAAATAAGACGCCTCCCTAGCCTTCCCTTCATCCCCCCGCACCCGATTCTTCTGCCCCACTATCGTTGCGAATCCATCACCGGCTAATACAACCCGTGTATCCCGTGCTACCATTACTTCCTGCTTATACAACGCACCCTCTTGGTCTAACAGAACTTGGTGCTCACCGGGCATGAGCGCCAATTCAATTTCATTGTTCACTAACTTGTTCAATTCAACCACCAGCCGCCCACTCGGGTCGCGGATATATAACCGACCTATGATGTTAGAAGGTACAACCAAGGTCGCGGTTGTTTGCTTAACGTCCGTCAATACAAGATCGCCCGCCCCCGCAATTTGAATATCGTAAGCCGGATGTTGCGCGCCTTGTTTTGTGCCTTCAGTACGCGCTAGCGTTTCATTAAAGGCGTAGTAATACGCCTCGTTCAAGGTAACCACTTTGTCACCACTGATATCACCCGCGCCTCGCAACGCGGATACCAAATAATGCGTAAAAAAGGACGCGCCAATTTTGTCAGACTCTTGCGCGGCCTCGTTTTCCGAGCTGGCCGCCAACATCACGGTGCCTTTTATATTCTTTGAGTCGTCCATCAGAAATGAAGGCTGACGTTTGCCACCTTTCAAGCGCGTAAATGCACCCGCTTGGCAAGAATCTAAAATCGCCACACGCACGTCAGCGGGAATTTCATCGAGTGCGGCGCGCAGATCTTTGTAAGTAATCAGGCCATCGCCCAACAAGAGGCCATGCTCGTTTGAGTGACCGGAATAGTAAAAAAGCATTTGCGTGCTTTTTTCCGC
Organism: Gammaproteobacteria bacterium; assembly: GCA_031416175.1. GTDB lineage: Bacteria > Pseudomonadota > Gammaproteobacteria > S012-40 > S012-40 > JANOTC01. Next base: position 1,292 of record JANOTC010000595.1, on the reverse strand, counting down.
TAACACGCCTTGCCGGACTCTATCGCGAAAACGACGCAGGCCATTCAAAAACTCGGTCCGATTTGGCGAGAGCAGTACCGTTTTATTTTTACTCTCCAGTCCGCCGATTTCTTCGAACACACTCGCCAATGAGAGCGCATCCGTTTCGGCATAACGCAACTTCGCCCTCCCCACGCCACCGTCGTTCGACGCCGCAATAAACGCGTACCGCTCGATAGGTTGAGAAATGCCGTTAGCAGCAAAACCTGCTAACGGCGTCAACATCCCCAAAAGTAAAATCCAACCCCGTTTCATACATTCCCCTTTTTTAGTGTCATACTGACGATCTCGACCCCATCGGGTAGGGTCAGCTTCATATTCTTATCCTTAATCTTATCTTCGCTTTTTTGAATTTTCTCCGCCTGCTTTGATATACCTTCCAACACATCACCGGCGCGTAACAATTTATTCGATAAGACAAACACGAATTCTTCGAACTTCGGCGCATCGTCTAATTGATACGCATAGGGCAATGCCAGCTCCCCGCCCTGCGACAATTTTGTCGACGACTGGGCTGTCGCGGGGAAGTGCAAATTGACGCTCCCCCGACCATCAATCGACACAATAACGCCGTACTGGAAACCGCCGGCCATGTATCGTAATTGCAGGGTTTCGTTTTGCGCGACGAATGCGCCATCGACTAATTCTTCACTACCTGTCGTCAGGCGTTTAAAAATTCGCAACCGTGGCTGCACGCCTTTCAAGTAAATGGTTTCCTCTGTCACCGGAGACAACTCAGTCGTAGCCGGGGGTGCCAGCGTCTGAAATATTGAAACGCTGACCACTAACACCAATAACGAAGTAAAAACGCTTGCCGTAATCCACACCGGCCGACGTGACGCCCGCACCGGCGCAGAATGCGACGCTGTGCGCACACGGGATGCTTTGCTACTCTCAAATGGATGACGCCGCAAAAAGAGACCGCTATCTAACTCGATATCTTTAACACGCCGCTGCAGCTCGATATCCACTTTCAACCGTTCCTGAAACATTTGCTGATCAACCGCTTCCAGCTCGCCAGCCACATACCGTTCAACCGTCAAATGCGAAATGGGGCTAGTTTTCATTAGATTTACCGCTCATCAATTGCGCCACTTCGGTCAATTTGCGAAGGCGCTTGCGTACACCCGACACGGACATTTGCATCGCTGTGGCGACTTCTTCCAATGTCATTCCATCTAAATAGTGCAAAACGGCCATCACCCGACTACTATCTGGCTGTCGGCCCCAGATCACCGTCAACAGTCGTTCCG
>JANOTC010000594.1:0-2707 GCA_031416175.1 Gammaproteobacteria bacterium | reverse complement strand
TGGCAAAATCCTCTTTCTTCCAAGGCCGACACGCCAGCGCCAAAAGGAAAAAAGGGCGGTGATGTCCAAGTCACCAGCGCGCTCGCGACGCAAAGGGACGTACCCATTCGGCTCAGCGTGAACGGCACTGTCACCGCTCTGCAATCTGTTGACGTGCATGCTCAAATCAGCGCGACGGTAAAAAGCGTGCACATAAAAGAAGGCCAATTTGTTCACAAAGGCGATTTGCTCTTCACGCTTGATATGCGCGCAGAAACGGCCAATCTCAACAAAGCCATTGCACAATTAGGCAAAGACCAAGCGGCGCTCACGACTGCTGAGCGCGCGCTCTCGCGCCAACAGGAATTGCTTGAACAGAAATTTATTGCCCAGTCGGAGTTGGAAATCGCGCAAAACCAAGTCGACGCTTTGCGGAGGCAGTGCGAGGTCGACCAGGCGACGATTGAGAGTAGTCGGATCGCACTCACCTTTGGAGAGATAAGCGCGCCCATCCTGGGTCGCACAGGTTCCATTTCGGTCTATCCTGGTAGCCTTGTGCAACCTAACGGCGTCGGTTTAGTCAGTATCACGCAAATCGACCCCATCAACGTAACGTTTAATCTGCCTGAGCGCGAATTTCCCGCCCTACAAGAGGCGTTTCACGAGGGCGATGTAACGGTCGCTGCCTTGGTTGATTCGAATAATGCGGCGCCATTAAAAGGGCGTCTGGTATTCGTTGATAATACAGTGGACGCGGCCAGCGCCACTCTCCGTCTGAAAGCCGAGTTCCGCAATTCTGAAAAGCGCCTTTGGCCGGGTATGTCTGTTACAGTGAACGTGGCCCCACGTATATTGTCAGGCGCCATCACAGTACCCATGCAGGCGGTACAAATTGGTCCCGAAAAGAAATTCGTGTACGTCGTCGGTGAAGACAATATAGCATCCGTCGCGCCGATAAGTGTGCGGCTGATTCAGGATGGCGTCGCCGTCGTCGAAGGTATTACGGCAGGCACGCGCGTGGTGGTAGAAGGCGCGCAAAATTTACGACCCGGTAGCGTCGTGGTCGAAGCGGTCGCCAAAGCGGATGTGTCTGATAGCAGTAAAAAATCCGGCAAACACAACAAGCGTTCGGAAGCGCTATGAACCTATCCGAACTCTGTATTCGTCGACCGGTGATGACGGTGCTGTTATCACTCGCCGCCGTCGTCGCGGGCATACTCGCGTATGACGAAATGCCAATCGCTGCCCTTCCAAGCTACGACTCACCCACCATTTCCGTGACCGCTACTCTGCCCGGCGCAAGTCCAGAAACTATGGCCTCTTCTGTCGCGACGCCGTTAGAACGCCAATTTTCCACTATTTCCGCTCTGTCAGTTATTAGCTCCACCAGTACCTTGGGCAACACCACGATCACGCTCGAATTCGATCAAAGTCGCGATATTAATAACGCCGCCATTGACGTGCAAGCCGCCTTGCTCCGCGCTCAACGCGCCATGCCGGTAGAAATGACCGCGCCGCCGTCTTATCGCAAAGTGAATCCTGCTGATGCGCCTATTCTATTTCTGTCGCTCACATCGCCTTCGATGGCACTTTCCGAATTGAACAGCTACGCTGACAATTTAATTTCCCCGGTACTTTCCACGCTGCCAGGCGTAGCCCAGGTGCAAATAAACGGGCAAAAGAAATTCGCCGTACGCGTGCGCGTCAAGCCGGACGCTTTAGCTGCGCGCAATCTAACCATCGACGACGTCGCGAGCGCGTTGCGTAGCGCTAACGCCAATTCGCCTATCGGCACGCTCGAAGGGCCGCGCCAAACGCTCACCATACAAGCCAATCGCCAGCTTAAAAACGCCGCCGCATTTGCCAATCTAATCATCGCCACTGCGCCAGGCGCAGGCGCTACACGCCTATCCGATGTGGCGACGGTCGAAGACAGTGTCGAGTCCGTCAAGACCGCCAGTTGGGCCAATGGTGAACGCGCCATCACACTTTCCGTGCAACGCCAGGCGGACGCTAATACGGTCGCCACGGTCGACGCGATCAAAGCAGCAATACCGGGACTGGTTGCGCAAATGCCGTCGTCAGTGCAACTTCAATTACGCAATGACCGCTCGCTTTCGATTCGCAACGCCATCCACGATGTGCAAATCACGCTGGGCATCACGGCAGTGTTAGTCGTAATGGTCATTTTCCTGTTCCTACGCAAGGGTTCGGCCACGTTCATTCCCGCGTTATCTCTCCCCGTTTCGCTCTTGGGCACGGTCGCATCAATGCATGTTTTCGGTTATAGCTTGAATAACGTGTCACTGCTCGCCATTACCATCGCCGTCGGCTTGGTGGTTGATGATGCCATCGTCGTACTAGAGAACATCGCCCGCCATGTCGAAAACGGTATGCCGCGACTTCAAGCCGCGTTACAAGGGTCAAAAGAGATTAGCTTTACGATTATCTCAATATCCGTATCGCTGGTCGCCGTCTTCATCCCAATTTTTTTCATGCCCGGTGTCATCGGCTTACTTTTCCACGAATTCGCGGCAGTTTTAGCCATCGCCGTGTTAGTGTCGGCACTGGTGTCCCTCACACTTATTCCGCTGATGGCTAGCCGTTACCTTGATTACAACGAAAAAGCAGGTCTAGGCTTTCGCTGCACCGCCTGGTTCGAATACGGTTTTAAAGCCGTTTTGGCCCTCTACGAGCGTTTACTCGATAAGGCGCTACGCCACCGACG
>JANOTC010000593.1:0-10525 GCA_031416175.1 Gammaproteobacteria bacterium | reverse complement strand
CGAATTGGACTGGCCGACGCAAGAGCCGATTCACGGACAGATAGAAGTGAAAAATGTGAGTTTTCGCCACGGACCCACGGATCCGTATATCTTGCACGATCTCAGTTTCACCATTGGCGTCGGCGAGTCTGTAGCTATTGTCGGCCCTTCAGGTTGCGGTAAAACGACCTTAGTCAAACTCATTTTGGGTTTAGTGCAACCGAGTGAAGGCAGCATAGAGGTAGATGGAGTGCCGCTTAGCCGCGTAGGGCTGTCTAACTATCGGTGCGGGGTCGCCAGCGTCATGCAGGAAGATCAATTATTCGCAGGTTCCATCGGGGAGAACATTGCCTTTTTCGACGCTGCTCCTGATTTTCGCCGAATCGAGGCGAGCGCTGCCCTCGCTGCAATTCACGATGATATCGTCGCGATGCCCATGCAATACAACACGCTGGTAGGCGATATGGGTACAGTTTTGTCGGGTGGTCAAAAACAACGTGTATTGTTGGCACGCGCGCTTTATCGGCAACCGCGCATCTTAGTTTTGGACGAGGCGACCAGTCACCTAGACCTTGCCCATGAGGCGAAAGTGAATGCGGCGATACGCGACTTGAAACTTACTCGGATTATTGTGGCGCATCGCCCGGAGACCATTGCTAGCGCAGACCGCGTGGTGGCGTTAGGCACTGAAAAGCTATCTGTGGTTGCACGCGTGCCTGCGTGTGGAAGTGCGATGTAAGCGTGTTAGGCCCGTAGCGGGCATGGAAGACTTGCTACGGTAGTGATTTTGTTGCAAAGGGATTTGATTATGACTTTACGTAAATATAGCAACACGGCCTCGCCCACAATTGATTACTTGACGCAATTGTGTCGACTGGAACTGCCACCCACCGTTCTCTCTGTTGCACTTTCTGAAGAAATTAAAAGTGCATTTCAATCCGATGCGGTGACTCTTTTGTGGCTCTCGACTGAATCTAAGCGCGTCATGATGATGCATGAGTCAGCGCAGCAAATGAGTTGTGCTTGGAGTCATGCGGATGTTATCCGTCAGTTTTTTCTTGGCCAATTCCTGAGTGCTGAGTTATGTGGCGTTATAGATGTAAGGCACCCCCTTCTTGAATTGCTCGCAGAGAGATGTCCCTCTTTTTCTGCAACGTGCAGTGCATCGAACCGCGCCTTGTTAGTGAAACTGAAAATTGCTAACGACGTTGTCGGAATGATTCTGATTCATAGGCATGAATCGCGGAGTTTTTCGACGGCGGAAAAGGCGGCGTTATGTAGACTGGTACCGATGATTGCGTCTGCGCTTCGAATAGAAGAAAATTTTAATTCCTGCGCATTGGCGACGAATGAGAGTGAGGCTGGCCTCGTACTATTTAATGGCGCGATGGAAATACAGTCAGCGAGTTGCCGAGGTTGGAAACTGATGCAACTCGCACAGTTTAATGATAGCAGCGGTGATATTGCCAGCTGCCATAGCGGTCTCATTGACCGCTTACGTGCGCACTTTGGCGCAGACGGCGTCTCGCGCACGAGCCAATTCGTCTATCAAAACAGTTGGGGAAGTTTTGAGCTTGTTTTGCATCGACTTTGTGACGCTGAAATACAACCGAATCAGGCCTTGGCTGTGTCGATTTATCGTCAAGAGCCGCTTGCTCTAAATGTGCTGCGCGGCTGTCGAAATGTTCGACTGACCGAAAAGCAAACGGAAATTGCCTTATTGTTGGTTAAGGGGCACTCATACGATGTGGTTGCTAAGCAACTTAGAATCAGACCGACAACGGTAGTGGATCATGTCCGAAAAATGTACGACAAGCTCGGTGCTGTTAACCGCAGTGAACTGATAACCGCTTTGTTGCTTAGCGCGAAACACGTGCGCACCGCGCTACCATTACCACAGGAATCGCTTACATGGAACGATGGCCGCGCTGTGATGCATCGAGAACTAACGAATAGTCGGAACAGGCAAACAAAGGAAACTGTGCGTGGCAACGCCATTTGAGCAAACCACGCAGGCGCTCATGGCGGAGAGTTTGCGGAGAAATCCAGTCGGGTTGTCCGTCTTCCTACTCGTATTGGGCATATGGATCATCTGGTTCCTATTCGCCGATGTGGGTGTCTACCAAACGGCTACCGCGCGTTTGCAAGCAGAACGTGATGTTCACGCTGTGGAGGCAAGTCTTGACGCCAAGGTCGTCACCATTCATATGGCGGTGGGTAAAGAGGTAAACATTGGTGATGTCCTGCTGGAATTGGATGATTCGGCAGTGAAACTCAGGCTTGCTGAGCTGCAGTCTAGGCTAACGTCAATTCGCCAACAGCAGGAAACAATAGAGACGGAGTTGAAGGAGGCAGATCGCGCCCTGGCCGACATGCAAAAAGCGGCGCCAATGCGGCTGGATGAAACGCGACTTCATTTCGAACAAGCCCTACCGGCGGCGCAGTTTGCTGAAGAAGAATTGTCACGTTGGCGCGCATTGCTGGCGGGTGGCTTTGCCACGGAGGCGCAGGTGCGTGAAAGGGAAGCCACAGCACGTCGATTGCGAAGCGAGGTGGACGAAGCGCACTTGGCCATGACGCGACAAGCGCTCGACCGTAACGTAGCGGTTGGCGATCGGCAGGTGAGCATCGAACGCTTGCGCCGTAACGAGCTTGAGTTAACGGGACTCGTGGCCGCGACAACACAAATAATCAAACAGACGGAACACGAACGCGAAAATTTCATTTTACGTGCGCCAGCGAAGGGGCCACTGGCAGAGGTTGCCGATCTACGTCCAGGCGTGATTGTCCGTTCCGGCGATAGACTAGCTACTATTGTGCCCAACGGCGATCTGAAATTGGTGGCAGATTTTCCGCAAACGTCAATGGGCCATTTGCGGGTTGGACAAATGGCTGACGTGCGATTCGATGGGTTTCCACCGGAACAATATGGACGTTTATTGGCAGCCGTGTTGCGTGTTTCCCAGGAAGCCCGCGTCGGAAAATTACGGGTCGAATTGGAATTGCGCACACATCAATCTGCTTTTCCGCTGCAGCACGGTTTGATAGGCACAGTAGATGTTGAAGTGGAGCGTATCGCACCTGCACTCTTAGTTCTGCGCGCCGCCGGTGCATTGTTGAGAAAAAATGTAGGGCAGGGGAGTGAATGAACACGCAAAGGCGGCGTTTCTTCGTGCCACAAGTCGTACAAACGTCGAGTATGGATTGCGGTCCTGCGGCGCTAAAATGTTTGTGCGAAGGATGGGGAATTCACGTTGGCTATGGGCGTTTGCGTGAGGCCAGTCAGACCGATGTTGACGGCACATCCATCGACACATTAGAAGCGGTCGCGATGGCGCTTGGACTCGACGCCGAGCAAATGATGTTGCCGCACGATTATTTATTTAGCCAGCAGGCGCAAATCTGGCCAGCGTTAGTCGTGGTACGACAAGCCGATGGCAATACACATTTCGTCGTGGTGTGGCGCAGTCTCGGCCGTTGGTTGCACGTGATGGACCCGGCAGTGGGTCGGCGGTGGGTGACGCGACAACAGTTTATGAAGGAGATCTATGCGCATGCCGTCGCGGTGAACGCCAACCACTATTGTGAGTGGGCGACCTCCCCCGAACCTCTCAATGTGCTGAATGGCCGACTTCGACGTTTAGGCATGGATCAGGCTAAGACTGAGGAAGTCTTAGCCACTACGGCAGGAAGCACTAATTGGCAAGTTCTTGCAAAGCTTGATGCGGCTGCGCGGATGACCAGCGCGTTGGTAGAGGCAGGTGCATTGCGCGTTGGCGTGGAAGCGAGTCATGTATTTCAAACGTTGACGAGCGGGGGTGCGTCTGCCATACCTGACAGGTATTGGAGTGTGACGCCTAAGGATCAATGTGTTCACAATGATGTGTGGCTGAGGGGTGCCGTGTTGCTCCGCGTAAAAGGAAAAGCGGCAGCGATGGCGGCAGATGCGATACCGCCTATGCTGAATACCGCCCTGAAAGAGGCGGAACCGCCTGCTTTTCGAACCCTGGTGAGACTCCTGCTTGAGGGCGCGCAATCAGGTTGGGTTTTATTGGTGGGTGCAATCACTTTTCTCGCCGCCGGTTTGGTGTTAGAGGCGCTTTTGCTACGTGCGTTGCTCAGTGTTGGCGACACTTTGAGCCTCACCACACAGCGGCTGCAACTTCTTTCAGCCATCGCAATATTTGCCAGCATTTTGTTGGCACTGGAAGTCTTTATTGCGCAAGGCGCTATGCGACTTGGGCGGCAATTGGAACTGCGCCTGCGGGTGGCGTTGCTGCGGAAAATTCCCCTGTTACACGACAGCTATTTTCAGAGTCGCCTTAGTTCGGACATGGCGGAGCGAAGTCATAACACGCATCTATTACGTGGGCTACCGATTCTGGTGAGTCAATCTTTACGCGCGCTCATGTTGATGTCGCTGACCGTCGTCGGCATTATTTGCTTAGACCCCGCCAGTGCGTTGACGGCGTTGTTAATGTTAGTGGCGGCAGTCACTCTGCCGATTTTGGCGCAATCCGTACTCGCTGAGCGCGAACTCCGTGAACGCACACAGGCGGGCGGGCTTGCCCGCTTTTACCTAGACGCCTTTCTTGGCTTGACCGCCATTCGTGCACACAGTGCCGAGCGAAGTTTCGCGCGGCAGTTTGAAAGCCGGATGACACAATGGGGGCGTGCGGCTTTGGCCTTTGGTCGCGCGGGCGTCTACGTCGAAAGCGTTTCCATGCTTTGTGGCTTGCTGTTGGCGGCATTTTTGCTGCGAACATATATTGGCGAAGGCGGCGATTTAGCCGCCGTGCTTTTGCTAGCCTATTGGGCGATGCAACTGCCATCACTGGGGCAAGAACTGGTTCTAAGCGCGCGTCACTTGGTTGCGCAGCAAAATGTTGCGAAGCGTCTGTTGGAACCGCTGACTGCGCCGGAAGAACCATTTTTTTCGATCTCACCCCGTGTTAGCGCGAACGACCCGACAGTCGCATTAGCAACCGCGATTACTTTCGACAGCGTGAGTGTGCGCGTGGCGGGCCACGCCGTGTTAGAGGATTGCAGTTTTAGCGTTCAGCCAGGAGAACATATCGCCATTGTGGGCGTATCCGGCGCAGGTAAATCAACACTTGTCGGTTTATTACTTGGCTGGTATCGGCCAGCGAGCGGCGAAGTGCGCGTCAATGGAAGAACACTCACCGCCCACGTCCAGGCGGAATTGCGCGCGCATACGGCGTGGATCGATCCGGCGGTGCAATTATGGAACCGCAGTGTACTCGCTAACGTACGCTACTGCATTGAGCCGACCGTCCCCGTAGACATGGCGCATGTTATGCGAGAATTACAACTGCAAGACGCGCTGGTGCGGCTACCCGAAGGCTTGCAAACGCTGTTAGGCGAGGGCGCCGCCAGACTGTCTGGCGGCGAGGGTCAGCGCCTACGGTTGGCGCGGGCATTGGCGCAATGCGACGCGCATTTGGTTATTTTGGACGAACCCTTTCGTGGTCTAGATCGCGAGCAGCGTCGGCAATTGCTGACGGTGGTTCGCGAACACTGGTCTGAACAAACTCTGCTCTGTGTAACCCACGACTTGGCGGAAACTCAACATTTTAGCCGTGTTCTGGTGATAGAAAACGGGCGTATTGTCGAAGATGACGCGCCATCCGTGCTCACTGCGCGCGCGACGTCCCGTTATCGCGCTTTGCTAGAAGCAGACGAGCGGATACGTCAGTACACTTGGCAAGGGGCACTATGGCGAAAATTACGCCTCGTAGACGGTCGGCTCCAAACGGGACCGATGAGCGGAAAACGGCTGACAGCGCGCACGAAAGGCCGCGTACGTGCCTGAATTGCCGCTCAGTGCCATTTGGCCAATTGCCGATGCGAAGTATGCGGTAACGGCGCTGGCCGCAGAATGCCGAATGGCAACGGAAAATATTTCAGCAAATGCGGCAGTAAATCAGACGCAAAACATTACTGAACTGGCTGCATCACTGGGTCTCGAAGCGGAGGAAATTGACACCTTTTATACCGACGTGGACACGCTGTTAACGCAGGCAGCGGGCGTGATTCTCCGGGTGAAAGTAGACCAAGTAGATGGCTTAGTGCTGATCTTGAAAGGTGGACGTTATCGGTTGACGGTACTCACGCGTGAAAGGCGTATTTTACGCGTTAGTTCGTCAACTGTGCGTAATATTTTGTGCGCAAGCGTGGAAGAAGGTCAGGTTTCTAACGTGGCACTGTTGCTAGCAGCTATTCCGCTGTCACGCCATGCTAGTGCCCGGACTGCATTATTTCGCACGCAATTGGCTAATGAAAGAATATTCTGCGGCTGGCTATTGCGGCCAGCGCCGTCTGCGAGTTTTGTTTCCCAGATTCATCATTTTGGATTTTTCAACCGCGCCTGGCGCTTAGTCACTGCACACATTGTTGCCTACTGTCTTTGGATTTCAACATGGTGGTTGCTGGGTGCGGCAGCCTTAAGCGGGCATTATGATCCAGGTTGGTGGCAGGCGTGGCTGTTACTCTTGGTGACACTCACCGTCCTCCAGGCACAGAGCGGTCGCTGGCAAACGGAATTGCTGACGGGCCTCTCTGCGCTGCTTAAACGCCGCTTGCTTCACGGTGCTTTGCGGATGCAACAGGATTTTGTGCGTCACGAAGGCGCCGGACAATTGCTCGGCCGGGTGTTGGAAGCGGAGGCGATTGAAGGCCTGGCGCTAAACGGGGGTCTTGCGGCGGCCTTGGCGCTACTTGAAGCTGTGTTGGTTATGTTGCTGTTAGTCATTGCCGTTAGCGGGGGTGTGCACGCGACTTTACTTGCCTTTTGGCTTGTAGTGATTGGCATTTGTACCTGGCAGTATGTGCGTCAGCGGCGGACATGGACGCTGTCGCGTCTCGATCTAACCCATCATTTAACGGAACAAATGTTAGGGCATCGCACCCGCTTAGTACAACAGCCGATTTCGCAGTGGCATGATAGTGAAGACGTTGCGCTGTGTCACTACAACGTGTTATCCAAAGGCATGGATACGTGGGCAATTGCCGTCAGTATTTGGCTTCCACGTGCATGGCTAATCGTGAGCTTGCTTGCGTTGGCGCCTGCCATCATAGCCGGTAGTTCCGCCACGACGCTCGCCGTGATTGTGGGTGGAAGCCTGCTTGCCCTCGCGGCATTTCGTAAGCTCACGCAGGGGCTCCTTCAACTCGCGGCGGCCGGGATCGCGTGGAATCGCATCGAACCCATTTTTCGTGCTGGCGGTGCTGCAAGCAACCCGGGTATTCAAGTGAATATAGCCACCGATAGTACTAACGTTCTCTCCGCGCAAAATATTGTTTTTCGTTATGGCGAACACGGTCAGGCGCTTCTGCAGGGAGTCGATTTACAGGTGCGCCGTGGTGAGCGAATCTTACTGGAAGGTGCTTCCGGTGGAGGAAAATCGACCTTAGCCAATATTCTAACTGGCTCGCGTGTCGCCGATTCCGGCTTGCTGTTGCTTGGCGGGATGGATCGGCAAACACTGGGGGACGGCTGGCGTCGATTAGCTGTTAATGTACCGCAGTTTCACGAGAATTTCATTCTGAGTGAGAGTTTTGCGTTTAACGTATTGATAGGACGCAATTGGCCACCCAGCGCTGAGGATCTCAAAGAAGCGGAGGCACTGTGTGCTTCACTCGGTTTGGAAGAACTCCTGGCTCGCATGCCGGGCGGAATGTGGCAAATGATCGGCGAAAACGGCTGGCGCCTTTCTCATGGCGAGCGCAGCCGCGTGTTTCTAGCCCGCGCATTATTGCAACCGGCCATGTTGATGGTGTTTGACGAGAGTTTTGCAGCGTTAGACCCGGAGAATCTTGGGAGGGCGATGGAATGTGTGGTGGAGAAGGCACCTAGCTTGATTGTGATTGCGCATCCTTGATTCTCCTAAAAACTCAGCAATTCGCCACAGAAATAATGCTAGTATACGACAAAGATTGCTGCCCGCATTGCCTCCCAGCACCACGATAAAATAGACGGCAGCGCTGGGACAGTGGCGGCGTTACGGAGAATTCAGATGAGCAGCGAATCCCCAAGTTCGTCCCCATTAATCGCCGTTCGTGCATTCGTTGGCGGTGGCGAAATGGGCAAGTTGGTGTCGGCAAAAGACTGGTCGCAAACGCCGCTTGGCCCAATTGAAAATTGGTCGCCCAGCTTACTCACTGCCGTTAATTTGGTGTTGAACTCGAATTTTCCGATCGCGCTTGTGTGGGGCGCGCAACACACGCAAATCTACAACGACGGTTACTGGCCGATCTGCGGTGGGAAACACCCGGTTTCAATGGGCCAAAATTTTAGCGAGTGCTGGGCCTCGGCTTTTCCTGTGATCGGTGACGTATTTCGCAGTGCACTGGCCGGTACCACGGCGTTCCTCGAAGATCAGCGCATGTTTCTTGATCGCCTTGGGTATCTGGAGGAGACGTTTTTTACGTTCTCTTTTAGCCCGATTCGTGACGAGCACGGACATGTCGCCGGATTGTTTCATCCTGTGACGGAAACCACGAGCAAGATGATTGGCCAGCGGCGAACGCGTGCGCTCCGTGACTTGACGGCCGCCGGGCTTGGCGCCGCGTCCATTGATGTGGCGCTGCTGCGCGCGGCCCTAACGCTTAATGACGCTGCCCTGGACGTACCTTTCGCACTTTTTTATCGGCTCGATGACGATCAACGTGTGGCGCGGCTCGTTGCACAAACTGGCATTAACTCTGGTGCAACCGCCAGTCCGACGGTCGCCAATTTGGAGCAGAACAATTCGGCTTGGCCGCTAACGCGCATCCTCGCCCATGGCGCCACATTCTACCTAGACAATGTACAGACGCTTTTCCCCGGACTCGTTTGCGGACCGTATCCTGAACTCATCACTGCAGCGTGTGCACGAGCCATCACGGGTGCCGGACAAGGGAAACCTATTGGGATCATGGTGTTTGGCCGTAGCACTCGCTTGCCGATGAACCCGGCTTATCCCGATTTTTTCGAACTGCTCGGCGCCACAGTCAACAATGTAGTGACGAGCGCGCTGGCTGCTGAAACCGAACGCCGTCGGCTCGATGCATTGGCCGAAATCGACCGCGCCAAAACCGTTTTTTTTGCCAACATCAGTCACGAATTTCGCACACCACTGACGCTCATGTTAGCGCCGCTCGAAGACGAATTGGCAAACGCGGTGCACATGCCAACGCCAACTCGCGAGCGATTGGAAACCGCACACCGCAATGCGCTACGCCTACTCAAACTGGTAAACACATTACTTGATTTTTCACGCATTGAAGCCGGTCGCGTGCACGCAAATTTTCAAGCAAGTGATCTCGCTGTTTTGACAATCGAGTTAGCCGACATGTTTCGCTCGGCCGTTGAACGCGTCGGCCTTAGTTTTGATGTCGATTGTCCGAAGATTGCCGAGCCGATTTACGTCGATCACGAGATGTGGGAAAAAATCGTCCTCAACCTGCTCGCGAATGCACTCAAATATACCTTCAGCGGTGGCATTCGTGTGGCATTGAACGCGCGTGACAATGACGTGGAACTCACTGTGACGGATACGGGCGTCGGTATTCCTGTTAACGAATTGCCACTTCTGTTCGAGCGTTTCCACCGCGTCAAAGACGCGCGTGCACGCACACACGAAGGAACCGGCATTGGCCTCGCCCTCGTGCAAGAACTCGCTCGTTTGCACGGCGGAGTGGCGAGTGCGGTGAGCATCGAAGGGCAAGGCAGTACATTCACTGTTCGCATACCGCGCGGACATGACCATTTGGCTGCAGAACAAATCCAGGCGATCCCAGCCATGCGCGCCAACGCGGCGGCCGCTTTTATCGACGAAACCGACCAATGGGTGGATACGGCCATGTTGACAACGGTTACAGCGATTGCAACAACCGAAACGCGCCCGCGCATTGTCTGGGCAGACGACAATGCCGACATGCGCAATTACGTAGCGCGATTGCTCAGCACGGATTACGCCGTTACCGCCGTAGCCAATGGTGAAGATGCCGTTGTCAGCGCGCTCGCACAACCACCGGACCTTGTACTAACAGACATCATGATGCCGGGGCTTGACGGCATCGGTGTGTTGCGCGCGCTGCGCGCCGATGCTCGCACTAAACTTACGCCGGTGATTTTGCTGTCTGCACGAGCCGGAGATGAAGAAACGAGCAGTGGTCTGGCAGAGGGAGCCGACGACTATATTGTCAAACCGTTTGCTGCACGTGAATTGTTGGCGCGCGTGCGCTCCCATCTTGCGATGGCAAAACTGCGACGCGAAGCGGCCATGATCCAAATACATGCGGCCCAAGTCGAGCAAAACGAGGCGGAATCCCGTAAATTGTTGGCAGCGGAAACGGCGTCTCGGCGTGCGCTGTTAAGGATTTTAGAAGGCCAGCAACGGGCAGAGGCAGCGCTACGCGTAAGTCAGGAAACGCTGCAGCTTACACTTGATGCAGCACAGATTGGCTACTGGGACCTCGATCTAATTACGCACGCCGCAACACGCTCTTTACGCCACGATCTAATTTTAGGCTATACGGAATT
>JANOTC010000592.1:0-2124 GCA_031416175.1 Gammaproteobacteria bacterium | reverse complement strand
GAATGAGGAAAGCACAACCTCTATTGTGGCGAACTATCGCGCCTATTTGTCGTGGGCCACGGATCGTCGTCTAATTGAAATGGATAAGGATAAAGACCGTCAACGTCTAACGGCGTTGATGAGCAACGACAAGATTGGCTTGGATTGGTTGGTGGAATGGGTTAACAAGCAAAGTCGCATAGATGAAGTTAGTCTAAAATCCTATTGGGGTGTGAGCCCACATAGCGATAAAGATGGCTCCTTACGCGTGGCGCGAGCCTTCACACCGGCAGGGTGGAAAGCCGTGAGCGACTTTGTAGTTGTAATCGAAAAGGCGGCGGGTTCCACCCAGTCAATTGCCGAGAAGAGAGCCGCATTCTTTATTGACTACCGCCGCAATTATCTACGCCGTTGGCGCGAATTTGGGTTGAGTTTTGATAAAGGTGCTGAGGCCTTTCAAGGTCGGGAAAAGCGCGTAGAAATGGCGCTGTTAGTCGGCAAGAAAGAGTCACCGTACGTTAAATTGCTAGTAGATTTACCAAAGCAATTGCAGCCCGCTATCGAAGGCATGGCGCAAACCGAAGAACTGCCGGGCTGGGTGCCTTTAGTGTATCGCTATGAGAAACTGGTCGACCCCAATTACCAAGCCGCGCTGGCGGGCGGTGATTCCCTAGTCGGCAATGTAGTCAAAAAAGGCGAGGCGGCATTAGGTAAGCTCAAAGCAAAACAGAAAGGCAACGAAAGTGAAGAGAACACCTTAGCGACCGACAAGAAAGCGATTCCGATGGTTAACGCGTTTCAGGAAACCTCGACGCTCGTTGCCGAGAAGGCGCAGTCGGCAAAAGCGTCTTTCTTGTTAGCGAAGGAAGTCTATATTGAGTCGCAAACGCTGGTGGGCGAGCCACAACAATCCATGAACAAGAACGAGTGGGCGCGCGAGCGTCTGCGCGAACTTTTGGGCAAAGGGCAAGCGTCGGAAGACGTGTTTTGGTTCCTGCTTGCCCGCCGAGGGGAGCAAGCATGGGATGTAGTGACCGACGAGGCTGAACAGTTTATCGACTTAACTTGGCAGACTGATGTATTGGGTGCAGCCGCAGGCTTAAGCGGTTGGCAGAAAGTGGATGAGTTGCAGGGCGCGCAAGGTAAGGTATGGGAATTCCAAAAGACGTACGCCGATCCGTTCTTGAAGAAGAGTCGTTCTGGTTTTATTTCACAAGTGTTGCATCGTGATCAAATTCGATTCACACAGAAGTTCCTCGATGTATTGAGTCAAGGTAAGGTTAGCCAGCAGGCATTGAGCGGAAAATACCGAGTGGAAATTGCGGCGCGACCTACGGACGTCAATCGTTCAGCCAAAGTCAGACCGCATTTGACGAAGTTGTCCTTGCAATGCGCCGCAGGTAATACCGAGCTGTCGAATTTTAATTTTCCAGTGCAGGCCGTATTTACGTGGACTCCACAAGATTGTGGTGATGTCGTAATAGAAATCGCGTTTCCTGACGTGACACTACAACATCGTTATGCCGGATTCGATGGTTTTGTCCGTTTCTTAAAGGATTTCCGCACGGGTATAAAATCGTTCACGCCTGACGCGTTTCCTGAACACAAAGCCAAATTGGCAAGCTATCAAATTGAAGTGATTACACTGAACTATGTTTTTACAGGGCATGATTCTGTGATGGGCGTGCCCATGAAAGATCCGGCGACGATTCCTGAATCCATTGTGCAACTGCAAGGGTCGCGTTAATGCGTTTAACCGTTGAGCAAGCGTTAAAGCTATTGGCGCCTTTACAAGGCGACAATCCCTGCGGTAAGTCGGTGCGCGATGATGTTGACTATGAATCGATTGTTGCGGAAATTCGCAGAACGCAGTCGTTGTCGGGTGGAGCAATTTCTTGGCCCAACGTTGCGACACACGCGTATGCCATTTTGTCCGAGACGTCTAAAGACATTTCGGTTGCTGCGTATTTTGTCTGCGCAGAATTTGAGTTGGATGGCTATCGCGGTTTGCAATACGGGTTAGGCGTTCTCGATTCGTTGCTTGATGAATATTGGGAGCAATGCTATCCAGATCTAGCACGTATTCGGGGCCGATTGGGCGCCTTGGAATGGATGGCGAAACACCTCGAAAAGGCCGTGCCAGCG
>JANOTC010000591.1:0-1771 GCA_031416175.1 Gammaproteobacteria bacterium | reverse complement strand
CGTTTTTGCGCCTGATGTATTCACCTGTCGTGCGAAAGCCGTGTCCCAGATCAATGCTCACACCCAGATGGGCGGTGGTGGTGGTTATTTTTAGGGCGTCCGCAGCCGGCACGTAGAGATTGCCAGGGAGTAAAAATGGCGCAGGAACGGGCACATAATTTGAAGGCCCCAGGTCGGGGCGGCCGCGTGGTGTGGTCTCCGCACGATGGATGCCGACGAGAAAAGTGTTCTCGCCCTGGTTAAGGCTTAGCCGCAAGCCGCCAGATTCGGTCTTCAGCTTGGCAAAGAATTCGCCTGATTGGCCATCTGGCGTAAGTTGAGGCGAAAATAGAACTGGAGGGCCGTTGGGATCGCGAGCATAGAAGCGCCATGCCGCATCATTGGCTTTTCCCCAGTAGCCATCGAGAATCAGCTCGTTCTCATTGAGTTGCCATGTCTTGGCGAATGATGCCCCGACAAAATCCACCGTAGCGGCGGTCGAATACACTTCGATGGGCAAGCGTGCAGGCGTATAGGTTGTGCCTACATCTGCGTTTTCGGAATTCAGATAGAAGGGAATGTGCAACTTGCCGACGCGAAACAACCAGTCATCAGTGGGCCTGTACGACAAAAATGCCCAACTCAGGGTTGCTTTGACGTCCCGGTCGCTGTCTGCAGCGGGGGCCAGTTTGGCTTGCAGGGTTGCGCTCCATTCAGGGTTGAACCGAGCACTCAATTGCGCGCCTAGAACGGTATCGCGCTTGAAACTGCCGTCTTTATCTATAAACCGCTGGTAGGTGTTGTCCTGATCAGACTGCGCATAGCCTATCGTGCCGTAGCCAGACAGCGAGTAATCGACGGCGTGCGCAGTCAGGCTTGCCGCGCTTAATAGCAGGCAAGCAAGCGAGTGAATGCGGTTACGCAACCGTTGTTGCATGGCTAGGGTCAGGGTTGAGTCTGGATAAAAAGTCGGCTGGTTTTCTTGGGAACCAGTCCATCTCCGTCTTTTGTTTTTTTGAATTATTACATTAGAACCCGGAACATCATAATGGGCAGTCTTTTCCCCACGTATAACAGCTCAAACTGTGGGCTTGGGGAATTTACAGTAGCCATTGAGCTCGACATAGGCTTTTCCGCTCATTTCGCCGCTGACATCACACGCGCCTTCCCAATACACCGGGCCGACCCAGAAGCTATGGTGTCCGCATAATTCCTGGTCTTGCACGCTCGGCTGCACCGTAAACGTTTCAGTTCCGATTGTGACCGTCCAACCGGAAGGATAGACACATCCGGTTCTGGGACTGGTCCAATGGCCGAGAACTTTCACGTCGAATTGATGAGCAGCGAGATTCGTTGTGCGGCCTTCGGCATCGGTGATTGAGCCGGATTTTTCAACAGTGGCGTCGTCGCCCTTAAAATCGAACAGCATGACCTGGCGGTTGTCGGCCAGTTCGATGGCAAACCATTGCCAACCCTGGTTAATCGCTTGAAACAGTTCGCCGTACTGGCGATCAAACCAGCTGGTCCCCGTGACCTTGTAGGATTTTCCCGCGATGCTCAAGGTGCCGGTTGTCGCCATTTGGGTGCGCGAGTAATAGTAGGTGTAGCCGCCAAAAATATAGGGATGCGCGTCGCCACCGTAATGCAGCGCGGGTGCTTTGGTCGACTGCAAGTCGATATCCAGCACGTAGTCGCCTATTGCGCTGTGCAAATGATCCGTGCCATTGCCGCCCGTAGCAGTAACTGATTTGTCTGCGCTGGAACTGAGCTTGAAGCCATTGGGCGTTTTGTC
>JANOTC010000590.1:0-5058 GCA_031416175.1 Gammaproteobacteria bacterium | reverse complement strand
TCCGCGAGAACTTCAGCTGGAAACACACCATCTTTAATTATAGATTGCTTGTTGTAGATATCTGTAATGAATAGATTCAGCGCAGTGAGCCGCTGCTTGAGGCCGAGTTCCACGCGGTCCCACTCGCGTTTTTCGATCATGCGCGGGATCACGTCGAAGGGCCATGCTCGATCAATGTTCCCAGCATCGGTATAAACCGTAAACGTGATACCGGCTGTCATAATGGCGGCGTCTACGGCCGCTACGCGCGCTGCCAGTTCTGTTGGTGGTAGCGTCTGTAGATAATCCCAAAGCGCTTGTGCTATTTGTCGCGGCTTGCCCTCGGCGTCTAATAACTCGTCATAGCGTTGCGCGGCGGCATGTATCTCGCTTGCAATATTCACCGTGTATTACCCCGCACATTTCCTTGTATAGGGTGGCTGCAATTCACAGGCCACTCGTTAAAGGAAGTTCTGTGTTGCTGTATCTCAGATTGATTAACTCGCGTCACGCCAAGGTTCACGCTAGAATCTTGGCAACGTCTCATAAGGTGAGCACAATGACTTATTGCTTAGCCATCCGAGTCAATGAGGGCTTGGTTTTCGCTTCCGATTCCCGCACCAATGCAGGCGTGGATCACGTCAGCACGTATTCCAAACTACACTCATTTTGTTGGCCAGGAGACCGATTTTTCACGCTTTTGTCGGCGGGCAATCTCGCGACAACGCAAGCCGTAGTGAAACGGCTGAAGGCGGATTGCGACAAATCTGGTGCGCCAAGTTTGTGCACGGTGCACGATATTGATGCGGCGGTAAGTTATGTTGGGCAGGTGTCGACGGATGTGCAGCGACATCAGTCCCAACGTGGCTCCAGTTCAATGAGTTTTGAGGCGACTTTTATTTTCGGCGGGCAAATTGGGCGTGAACCGCCAGCGATTTTTCTGGTTTATCCCCAAGGTAACTACATTCACGAGTCAACCGATCATCCCTATTTGCAGGTGGGTGAAACTAAATACGGCAAGCCGATTTTGGATCGAGTGATTCGCACCGATACGCCGTTAGAGCTGGCCGCCCGCTGTGCGCTGGTGTCTCTTAATTCGACGATCCGTAGTAATCTTACTGTCGGTCCGCCGTTGGAACTGTTGTTCTATCCGGCTAATTCGCTGAAGGAAGGCCGGCGCTTGTCGCTATCCGAAAACGACCCGTATTACCGTGCGCTGAGCGACGCCTGGAACGAGGGTTTGCGCCGTGCATTGAATAATCTTCCGCCGTTTGCGTGGGAGCAGGGCCTCAAAACTGCGCAGTTTGTACAATCAACCAGCACGCAACAGCAATCTTAACGGTAAATGCCGGGGATGGCCCGGCGTTTGCTCTGCCTCTCATAACAATGAGGGGATTCTATGTCAATACGCGTTGCAATACGGCACATCACGAGTTATACGTTCGATCGCGCCGTTACGCTATCACCGCACGTGATACGTTTGCGGCCCGCTCCGCACAGCCGCACACCAATACGCGGATTCGCTCTTAAAGTCACACCGGCGAAACATTTCATCAATTGGCAACAAGACCCGTTTGGGAATTGGCTTGCCCGACTAGTGTTTCCAGAACACACGCGTGAGCTCTGTGTCGATGTGGAAGTCATTGTCGACATGACAGTCATCGATCCATTCGATTTTTTCGTAGAAGAATACGGAAGTAAGTTTCCTTTCAAATACAAAGAGGCGCTATCGAAAGAACTTGCCCCTTATCTGGAAGTTACGGAAAACGGTCCATTGTTACGCGATTGGCTTGGGGCGGTGGAGCGCAAGGCGCCGACTACCGTAGATTTTCTCGTTGCGCTGAATCAACGGGTGCAACGGGATACGCGTTATGCAATCCGTATGGAGCCAGGTGTGCAATCGTGCGAGGAAACGATCGAACTTAAAAGCGGCTCGTGCCGTGACAGCGCCTGGCTGTTAGTGCAAGCCCTGCGACATCTTGGTTTAGCGGCGCGCTTTGTGTCTGGCTATCTCGTGCAGTTGCGACCGGATGAAAAGCCGCTTGAAGGAGCCGCAGGTCCAGCGCATGATTTCACCGATTTACATGCGTGGGCCGAAGTCTATTTACCCGGAGCAGGCTGGATTGGCTTAGATCCCACATCAGGATTATTTGCCGGCGAAGGTCATATCCCGCTCGCGGCAACCCCGTCACCGGCCAGTGCCGCGCCCATTGAGGGTGCAACGGATAAATGCGAAGTTGAATTCAAGTTCCGCAACGATGTGACCCGCCTTGTTGAAACACCGCGCGTGACCAAACCCTACTCCGATGAAGAGTGGACCACTATTAACGCCCTTGGAGAACGCGTTGACGCGCAGCTGATTGCGGGCGATGTGCGCCTTACAATGGGTGGCGAACCGACGTTTGTGTCAGTTGATTCTGCGGATGCGCCAGAATGGAACACCGAGGCGCTCGGCGCACAGAAACGTGAGCGTGCCGAGGCATTGTGGCTCCGTTTACAAGAACGGTTTGCGCCAGGCGGCTTGCTGCATGTTGGTCAAGGCAAGTGGTATCCAGGAGAACCGCTGCCGCGCTGGGCGCTGGGAATTTATTGGCGAACCGATGGCGCGCCTTTATGGCGTAACTCGAAACTATTGGCTGCGCCGCACAAGAGTCTCGGTCACACCACCGCCATCGCCCTCGAATTTGCCTACGCGCTCACCCGCGTTTTGGGTGTACCCAAGAGCTATGTGCGTGCTGGTTATGAAGATGCCTTGTACTACTTGTGGCAAGAGTCGAAAGTCCCGCCCAATCTCGACCCGGGCAAGGCGGACTTGTCGGATGACATGCTGCGCCGCACGTTGGCCGATAAGCTTTCGAAGGGACTTGGGAATCCCGTTGGTTATTTATTACCACTCGCCTGGGATTGGCAAAAGAACATGTTCGTTAGCGGTGCATGGCATTCTCGTCGGGACCGCCTTTATCTGCATCCCGGCGACTCGCCGATGGGGCTGCGGCTACCGCTCGATTCTTTGCCATGGGTCAATGAAGCCGAGCGGGATGTGCCGACGACGCCAGATCCATTTGCACCTCAGGTCCCACTACCAGACTTTCACGGCGAGGTTGCCTCACGGTACGCATCCTTTCATGAAACCACGTCGGATCAGCGCGAGAAATTTGCCGATGAACGTCGTCGTGTTTCAGCTCCCGCTCCCGCAACAGCCTTAAGCGTTGAAGTGCGCGACGGCGTATTGCACATTTTCTTTCCCCCGCTTAAGGTGTTGGAGCATTACCTAACATTGTTGACTGCCGTCGAGGCAGTGGCTGAGGCGCACAAGCTACCAGTCGTGATAGAGGGTTATGCGCCACCGAGCGATACCCGGGTACGCGTACTCGCTGTTACGCCTGATCCGGGGGTGATTGAAGTAAATATACATCCGGCGTCGAGTTGGCGTGAATTAGTCGCCACAACCGAGACCATTTATGAGGAGGCGCGCGCAACGCGACTTGGTACTGAGAAATTCATGCTTGATGGACGCAACACCGGAACTGGCGGTGGAAATCATGTAACCCTGGGTGGCATGCAATCGGCGGACAGTCCCTTTTTGCGCCGACCAGATTTGTTGCAAAGTTTTATCACCTATTGGCAACACCACCCCGCGTTGTCGTACCTATTTTCGGGCATGTTTGTCGGGCCAACAAGCCAGGCGCCGCGCGTCGACGAAGGTCGGCGAGATCAATTGTATGAGTTAGGAATCGCCTTTGCGCGTACCCCTTTAGGAGAAGTCAGCCACCCGTGGTTGATCGACCGCCTGTTGCGAAACCTTCTGGTTGACCTAACGGGTAATACGCATCGTTCAGAATTCTGCATAGACAAATTATACTCACCGGACGGTCCGGCCGGGCGCCTCGGATTGGTCGAGTTTAGGGGCTTTGAAATGCCGCCACATGCACGCATGAGTGCCGTGCAAATGCTACTTATTCGCGCGTTGGTTGTGCGTTTCTGGAACGCGCCCTATCGGCAGACGTTAGTGGACTGGGGTACCGAGTTGCATGATCGTTTCATGCTTCCGCACTTTCTCGCCGCCGACCTAAACGAGATTCTAGACGACCTTGCGCGCGCGGGATTCGTGTTCGAGCGGACGTGGTTCGATCCGTTTTTAGAATTTCGATTTCCAACCTACGGTGCGGTACATCTCAGCGGTGTTGACATTGAATTGCGTGCTGCCATTGAACCGTGGTATGTGTTAGGCGAAGAATCAAGTAGTCGCGGTACCGCACGTTACGTAGACTCGTCAGTTGAACGGTTGCAAGTGAAGCTCAAAGGGCTGACTAGCGCACGCTATGTTTTGACCTGCAACGGTCGCCGCGTTCCACTGCGGGCCACTGCGACTCAGGGCGAGTTCGTAGCGGGGGTACGCTATCGTGCTTGGCAACCGCCGTCAGCCCTCCACCCGACGATCGGTGTGCACGCGCCGCTTACGTTCGATTTGTATGACACGTGGAATGCGCGCAGCGTGGGTGGGTGTACTTATCATGTGATGCATGCGGGTGGCCGCAATTCCCCCGTATACCCGGTGAACTCATTTGAGGCGGAATCGCGTCGCATTGCGCGTTTTAGCGAGTGGGGCCACACCGCGCCGGCTGTCGACAACACCTATCAACAGAAACCCGAAACGAGTTCTGTGCGCTTTACTGGACGACCACCGGGCTTAGCGCAGCCTCCGAGTGAAGAAACACCTTCATGCGAATTTCCTTACACGCTAGACTTGCGGCGGCCGGGGTAATCTGCTTTAGTTAGTTTCAGGCGCGCCATTCAGAAATGAGAATTCCATGCGATTTCTAGTGACTTTTATCCTATTAGGCTCCTTGCCATGCGCAGCTTTGGCGGCAAAACAAACCCCACTGATAACTGAAGATCAGTTGGCGCAAGCATGCAAAGGGACTGGGTGTCAATTAGTGGCGTTGGAGACGCCCTGGCCGAACAACGCATCTGATTCTAGCCGACAGCAACTAAAATTTGGCCATTTCGAATTTTCTATTCCCCCGGGCGCCAGCTTAAGAATTGTCCCTATTGGCGCAGCGTTAGTTGCCAAATACG
>JANOTC010000589.1:0-2201 GCA_031416175.1 Gammaproteobacteria bacterium | reverse complement strand
CTGGCCTCCAAATACTCCAAATGGCCATGCGCATGGCCCGTTTCGCCTTCGGCAGTGGAGCGGAAAACCGCCGCAACATCGCTAAAACCCTCTATATCCGCCTTCGCCGCAAAATACAGATAGCGACGATTCGCTTGGGATTCGCAAGCAAAAGCATCCTTTAAATTCTGCTCGGTCTTACTGCCTTTCAACTCCATAACGAACTCCTCGTCTCACCACGAATTAGTTAATTTAGAACTAGTCTAAACCTATTCGTCAACTCTAAGTTAGACAGATCTCCAGACTCATTTATGGATTGGAAAATACTGCTGTTAGTTTCTGCGATTTTTTTCTATTAACATGTATCGAGTATTTTAACAAACGCCTACCAGAATACGCCCATCGATACCGACCTCCGAATCACCTCAGGCAAAAAAATGGGGCAGTTACTTGCATCCTGACGAGCGCTTGGCAATCGCCGCCCAGTTGCTGGTGGTGAGCTTGTCTTCGAAGCCATTGAGGCAAACGATAGTAGCTAACCATCACAAGGAACAAGATACAAGGTGCGGATTGCTGCGGGTCATTGCGGAAATAGACCTCAAATCAGAGCGCCAACTGATACGCCAGCACCTTGAGGACAAACTGCTTGCCGGGCTGTTGGCCTGATATCATTTCGCGGATCTGCTCTTTGACGCATGACGCATCAACACCTGATTTACTTGCAGCAAGTGACACCGCCGCATAAGCATCGAGCACATCACCGCCGGTGACCTCGTAACCATGTCCCAACGAAATCCAGCGCAGCGCCGCCATACCGCAGACAAAGGCAAAATCAGGCTTAGATTCGCCGAAATCTCGTGCTGCGCGCACAAGGGTGCGTGGGTCGGTGGGGCTGTGTTTGATCAGTTCTGCTGCCACGTCAAAGAGCCCGGCATCTTTGGCGGCTGCGAACCACTTACCCTCCGATCCCGGCGTGCTGGCAATCAAATCCCGCAAGATGTCCTGTGGCGCTTTGCTTGGGTACTTTTTTGCAATGGCGCGAAAGGTCGCGAGATTCGTCGTGGTTTGATTGGCCTCAAGCGCGTAGCGCCGATACGCCTCATCGTGCAGGCCCGATGACAACAGAATGTCTTCGCAAGCCGCTGCAATTTGCCAACCCGGATCATTGAGACCACGCGATTCCTCTGCGTAGCGGATTGCCTCGGCTCGTCTGCCCATGGCAGCCAATGCCTTCACGCCCCAGCGCCGGTCATACCACCACTTGAATGGTGCTTTACCAAGTAAGATTAGCAAATCGTCATAACGACCTGCCGCATAAAGCGAAGCCATGCAGGCGGACGTTCCTTTGAAGTAACAGTGGCCGGAAGCCGTTGGGCTCCAGACGCTTTCTAGAACAGGCAAAAACTCGTCTGCCCACTGCGAAGCCAATTCTGGCGAAACGCATAAATCGCCCCAGTAGTCGCCGAGAATTTCAATGTAGGGAATGCCATCATCCTGGACAGCTTCCCATAGCCGTTTCAGCCAACACTGCCTTATGGTGTGGTCTACGTCAGGCTTGGCGATGATAGGCACCAGGGCATCAATGGCGCGATTGACGGCGCTGCCCAAGGCTCCCGAAGAACTATCGACGTGCTCCAATGCCGGGGAGATTTTTTCCAACAGCAAGACTGCGCCATCTGCGCCAAACGCCGGATCTTTGCGCGCCACCTGTTTGATCTCGGACACAGCTTCTTTGATACGCTGGATTGGTGTGTCAGAATTCCATCCGTAGGCATGACGGCGAAACCGTGAAGTGAACTGCCATTTGTGGGCTGTCATGCGCGAATTTCCATCCTTCAGCGCTAAGGATACTGGCCGTTGCGGATAAAGCGGTCGCAGGTATCTTCTTCCGGCTCTTCATCGTTGTGCTGGGGCGATTGCCATTCCGCGTCCGGCAGCGCCCGCAGTGTCAACGCGTGATCATATTGCCCGGCCACCCTGATCATCTCGGTCGTCGGCATGGCCTCCGCAATCGGCTTCTTCGCCTTGCTCATTCATCATTCCAAGAAGCAAGAATTTTGCGGATCTGTTTTTTCGTTGTCTCATGCATGTTCTTGTACTTTCGGTAAAACGCTTCATCAATCACCGCTTCGCCCGGCGAAGCTACGGTTTCGCTCAACAGAAATTCGGTGGTGACCTCCAGCGCAGCCGCAACTCTGGTGTTCTTCCCAGTCTTTGTTCTC
>JANOTC010000588.1:0-2082 GCA_031416175.1 Gammaproteobacteria bacterium | reverse complement strand
GCATCACTGGTTTTAAGTTTTGATGGTGAAATGGTGCAGGAATACCAAATCACCAAAGCCCACATGAGCATCGGACGGCGCCCCGACAACGATATCGCCATCGACAACCTGGCCGTGTCCGGCAACCACGCCATGATCGTGTGCCGCGGAAAAGACATATTGGTGGAAGATGGCGGTAGCACCAATGGCACCTTGGTCAATGGCGAAGCCATTGAGAAACATGCGCTGCAAAACGGTGACGTGATCGAAATCGGCAGATTTCACCTGAAGTACTTTGAAGGCGAAACCGCGCACGTTGAATCAGCCCTCGAAAAAACCATGCTCATCCGTAGTCCTTTCGCTGACAAACAACTCGACCCGGAAGCAACACCGCTCGATACACCGACCAATGTAGAGCCGTTTCCAACAACCTTCTCGCCCGAGCTACAAACACACCCTGCCGCAGATATGCCTGCGGCGCTGTTAGCCGGGCACCAAGCCGTGCTCAAAGTACTCAATGGGAAACATGCCGGGGTAAAAATCACCCTCGACAAACCGCTCACCTCCATCGGCCAGAAAGGTGTGCAAATCGCCATCATCACGCGCCACAACAACAGCTACTTTCTCAACCACGTGCAAGGGCGCTTCCCCATCGTTAATGGCTCAACGATTAACGAGAAATCCTGCCCGTTGACAGCGCAGGATTTGATTGAGTTTAGTGGGGTTAGGATGCGGTTTATTATCTATGCTGCTGATATTTAGTAAAGCTAGTGTTTGGCATGATAAGCACTGAATGCAAACCCTGCTTAAGTCTCTGCATCTTTTAACGAGCTCCTAATATTGCAATCTCCATTATTTGCTAAGTTATTTCATAAGTCCTTTAGTCGACTTAAGGATCTTATTGCGCCCCCAGAGAATAAAACTAACGACGCCACTTCAGACTTAAAACTAGGGAATGCGTTTTTAGCGAATGGTGACTTAACGAATGCCTCTGAATGCTATCGCCAAACGATGCTCAAATATCCCGATAATGCGGATGCTTATATTAATCTAGGCTTTATTTTAAATGAGCAATCCTTTTACGAGCAGGCTGCAGGCGTTCTGCAACAAGCCACCCTGTTACAGCCTAACTCAGCGGACGCACACTACCTGCTTGGCATTTCAGTCCAACATCTCGGTAAGTCAGCGCTAGCCATCCTACACTATAAAAAAGCGATCGCTATCAAACCGGATTTCGAAGAAGCTTATTACAATCTTTGCAATACATCGTTCACAAGAATGAAATTTGAGCCCATCAGGCCATATATCGAAAAAGCACTAGCCCTTAATCCAGATCGCGCCGAATTTCATTTCTTCGCAGGGAATCTGGAATATTTTTCTGAACAATTCGATAAAGCTATTCATCATTTCACCCGCGCCACTCAATTGCGCACCGACTTTTATGACGCCTTTAAAAATTTGGGGAAAGTATGTTTACAAACTGGAGAGATAGATGCGGCTTTTCGAGCCTATAGCAGTGCCCTCACGATCAACCCAAGCTCCATCGATGCAGAAAGCTGCCTCCTATTCATTCAAGCTTATCATTCTGCAACCTCGCCTTCTGATTACTTAGCGCGTGCGCAGCAATTTGGTGACCACGTAGACAAACTAGCAAAGCCATATACAAATTGGCATACGGACAATGTCACCTCAAATTCCCAACCTCTACGAATCGGCCTGGTTTCAGGTGATTTAAATTTACATCCGGTCGCATTTTTTTTAGAGAGTATTCTGGGGCAGTTAAACCGGGATAAACTTCAACTTTACGCCTACCCAACTTCCCCGCTGGAAGACCAGCTTAGTGCAAAATTAAAACCACATTTTGTTGCTTGGAATCCGATTGTTGGTCTTAGCGATGAATCCGCCGCGAAGCTAATACATACGGACAAGATCCACATATTAATCGACTTATCCGGGCACACTTTACATAACCGCTTATCGCTATTCGCCTGGAAACCTGCGCCTATCCAAGTCAGTTGGTTAGGCTATTTAGCCAGTACCGGAGTCAAACAGATTGATTACCTGCTGGCTGACCCAATCACAGTCCCAGAGTCCAATCAAGTC
>JANOTC010000587.1:0-2067 GCA_031416175.1 Gammaproteobacteria bacterium | reverse complement strand
AAATCGTTGTCGACATAATTTCTAACTCTACTTTGAACAATAATTCGAAAAAAGTGGTGCCAAGAGAAATCTAAAGCCATTTTATTTATATTGATTTTGGCGGATTTCTATGGCGTTTTTGGGTTTTCGGGCAAGCACTATATAGTTGTTTACCACAAGAAAACTGGGCACAGTACCGGCTAGTTGGCGACCGATCATTAAGGCATCACGCTTGAGTTCTTGCTCGATTCCTTCGGCACTTTTGTCCGCGACGTAAATGGCGCTGGCGAGCAAGGACACAAGCAAGCAGCAGGCAATTAATCCAGCGATTTGAAAACTTAAGTTACGGTAAAACAGACGCGCACTCCCCGTTTAAACAATCCTCATCGCCACCCTATTTATTCACTTTCGTTTTCATTTTTTGCGACTGAAACCCGTATTTTTCGATGGCCGCGTAATCCCTCTCATAATTAGCCAATATCGGCGCTGTCACGCTAATGCCAGCAAGTAGCTTCTTGCCTTCTTCATCATTCACAAGCTTTAGAATAGCCTCAGCGACCGCTTTCTGCACGGCAACCGGAACGCGCGGATGGGCTAACAACGGGTGCGGCGAGATTTCGGACGTTTCGAAAATGATCTTTAGTTGATCACGTAACTGTGCTGGCTCGGACTCAAGGGTATCAACTACTCCGCCACCGGCATCCGCTTTCCCATAAAAAACCGTGCGATACACATTTTCATGCGCGCCGACGAAAATAGAGTTGTATTCGATATGCATTTCTTCGGAGAGAATAGTTCGTGGAAGTAACGAGGCGGCCAGCGCATTCGGATCAGGAAAGGCAATTGTTTTTCCTGCCAAATCCGCAACAATCTCGATATTACTGTCCTTGCGCACCACAATAATGCCTTTGAGCTTGTGGGCACCATCACGAATTAACGGTACATAACCGTGACGCTGATACCCCATAACGGCATACAAAGGATTGCCAAAGGAAAAGTCCGGCTGACCTGACAAGAAATCACCCTCAAACTTCTCCCGGCTGTCATACACAATAAGTTTTAGGTTTACACCTGCATCCGCAGAAATTCGCTTCAAAAAGGGCGCCCATGATTCCACGGTTATTCGCGTCGAATGTTGTGGTGCACGCGCCAATTGGTACTCGACGGGTTCGACCGCCGACGCATCTTGAATTGAAAACGCGACCGCCAACACTGCCAGACAATAACTCATGACTGTCGTACGCACAACGCACTCCCAAAAAACTTCCGAATACCCTGACTACGAGAAAGGAGAATAACAACACTAATAACGCTGCATTAGACACTCACGCCAAGGAAAACGACACGCTGAAGATAATCAACATCGCAACGCGAGCAAAAATCACGCCGTACGGATCTCTTCAGGTAAAGGACATAGGCAGTACTGAGGGCAGCTATTGCTCTCACAAATGCAGTTAAGCGATTGAATTATGGTGGCTATGGGTGGATTTGAACCACCGACCTCAGCATTATGAGTGCCGCGCTCTAACCAACTGAGCTACATAGCCATCTTCGAAAGGACGGCAATTTTCGTGTTTCCCAGATCGAATGTCAAGGCGGTCATGCCGCCATTCTGCATAATTGGTGGAATGATGCCCAAACGCGAGGCGCAGGCCGACGAATCCATTGGACGAAATTCGCAACAAGCCCTAGCATGTTGGGATAGATAGCAAATCTCCAACTTGGTGGCTGATGAACCCTAACGCGACACTTAAACTCAATGGATTGAGTTTCCCCGAACTTTTTAATCCAACTGGCCTAGCACAACTTGATCAACGCTTTCAGGCTCGGATTGTTGACACGGATGAAACACTCGGCAACCGCCTGCAAGCCTATCGCAACGGGGCAATAGCGAGTGGTTTACAGGTTAGCGAGTTATTACTCGCACTGGCACCGCATTTGGAAGAATTCATCGGCGACTTGTTCGGCATTGAACAAGAAGTCACCGCAGCGCAACTCGCCACACTGGCGCATGACCCTGTCATGGCCTTCAAAAAACAATTTGTGGCGCGTCGGGCGCGTCGCTATCGGGGCGAGTTTCCGCTGAGT
>JANOTC010000586.1:0-4240 GCA_031416175.1 Gammaproteobacteria bacterium | reverse complement strand
TTTTCCAGCGCCGCATTTAAAAACACGTCGAATTTAATTTCCTTGTTGCAAAGGATGTCTGGATTAGGCGTACGTCCCGCGCGATATTCGGCCAAAAAACGCGAAAATACGCGATCCCAATATTCAGGGGCAAAATTTAGCGTGTGAAAATCGAGGCCCAGCGTTTCGGCAACGCTACGCGCGTCGGCCACGTCTTGCGCCACTGGACAGGTCTCATCACCTTCCAGCTCTACCCAATTTTTCATGAATAAAGCATCGACGCGATAACCCTCATCGCGAAATAGTAACGCGCTTGTCGACGAATCTACCCCGCCCGAAAGACCAACAAAAACACGCGTATTTTGAGTTTGCAACATACAAGCAAGGGACACACTTGGAATTTTCCGGCGCTGATTATAGCAATTAATCCCCTCACCCGTGCGACTGATACCGGTCCCAGATTTGCATAGAAAACGGCCAACGAACAACAAGCAGCAGATGTTTTAAGGGGAAGTATGAGTTCTACGACTGCCCGCCGCCACGTTCGTGGCATCAGTTTGCGACAGCGTTTCCAAGTGCTCGCAGCCGCTGCAGGCATCGTGCTTCTGGGTGTAGCATTTTATGCCCAGCAGGCTGCAACTCGACTCTCCCTCCATAACGAAGGCCTTGCTCGTGTTCAACGTGAACTTGGCGCGGCCGTCGAAAGGGTATCGGTCGATCTTCATAAAATTGGAGTCGGTGTCTACCAAACCTCATTTCTAGGGGCTGACCGCCCATCGCAATCTCTCAAAGATGACATTTTGGCCCTTCGACATCATGTCTCCGAATTGGCCCGATTAAGCACCGAACTGGATCCAGAGGAACTCAGCGATCCCGTCGCCGATCTCGCCATTGTCACTAATCGAATGATTTCGGGAATTGAGGAGCTATTCGAGCTGCAATCCGACGTCGAGCGCCGCTACCCGGCCATGCCCATTATGCTCAACAAACTAGCACCCACCAATAACGATTTCATCTCTGCACTGAGCGTTGCCATCGAAGACGCAAAATCAGTCACAAGGCGGCCAAAGCAAGCAGAAATTCTGTCATTATTGCAATCCTTAAAGTATGACTGGTCACAGCTAGTCAGTGCTTCTCGCGTGTTTGTCGCCAATCGCTTAGGCGCGTTTGGCCCACCTATTTCCGGCATGGACGCCACTGTCACAGACCGCCAAATATTTTCCTCCGAAATAGCGCGCTTACTCAACGCACTTTCTGTCCACGAACGCAATGGCCATTTGACGATGGTCGAGTCTGATTCAGTACAACGCATGAGCGTCTTATTCGACAAGTATGAACACTATTTCGTTGAAGCAGCAAAAATATTCTATTCTGATGACTGGCAAGCCGACCGCGCGCTCTTACGCCACGACATAGATCCAATGCTCGCTATTTCATGGAGCAAAGTCACCGGCATGCAAAAGCAACTAAATTTACTGTCTCAAACCGGGTTTTCCGACTCCGCCGCCACGACCCAATCCATCGGAAAGTTCATTTGGATGCTGACAGGTATCACCTTTTTACTGCTTATTGCCGGGTATGTTGCTTTTGAGTACATGATTCGACGCCCCATTGTGCAGGTCGCCAAGGCGCTAGAAGCGGAAGGTCGCGGTGACAATTACCTACCTACCCTACAACATGCCGCGCCCGAAACCGAAATGTTAGTAACCGCCTTCGCCGAAATGCGCGATCAAGTTCGTTCGCGCCAATCTCGTCTGCAAGCCATTCTTGATAATGCAGGTGAAGGAATTTTTACTTTTAACAGCGATGGGCTGATTGAAACTTTCAATTCATCGGCAGAAAAATTGTTTGGGATGCAATCTGGCGACGTTACCGGTCAACCCATTGCCCTCTTGCTTCCCGAGAACGCGACTTTAATTCGCTCTAACAAATTTCTTAGTCTGGCACTTCAAAAAGATGTTGATGTATTCGGCATCGAACATGAAATATTGGGGCGACGCGCGAGTGGCGAAGAATTTTTCATGTCTTTGCGCTTAGGCAAAGCGGAACTCGCCGACGGCATCTTGTACACAGCACTTGTTTCCGACATTAGCGAACGCCGAAATCTTCTAGATCGCCTTACCGTGTTGGCTGAACGTGATTCCTTGACTGGCCTGCACAATCGACACTTCCTGATCGAAGCCTTAGACCGCGTCATGGAAATGGTGAAGCGAAATGGCAGCGGCAGTTACGCCCTCATCTACATGGATCTCGATAACTTTAAATATGTTAACGACACGCTCGGACATCTCGCCGGTGACCGCTTATTGCAGGACGTTACCCAGATATTGCTCGCGCGCGCGCGGGGAACAGATTTACTCAGCCGACTGGGTGGCGACGAATTCGCTATTCTTTTGTACGACGTAGATCGCGAGCAAGCCTGTGCGGCAGCGGAAGCCTATCGACGTCAATTGGCGGACTTTGTGTTTCGCAGTGAACGTGGCTTGGTGAACGTCGGCTGCTCGATTGGTGTCGCCATGGTCGAAGCGGATACCCGCACCAAAGAAGATCTCTTGTCGCGGGCCGACGTCGCCTGTCATATCGCCAAACGCGGGGGCCGAAATCGCGTGCATTTATTCGAAGCGCGTGACCAAGAAAAAGTCGACACGATGTCCGCGGATATGGGCTGGGCGCGGCGAATCAAAGATAACATCGAACAAGACCGCTTTGTGATGGCCTGCCAACCTATTGTTAGCACAGTGACAGGGCGGATTTCCAGTTACGAATTATTGCTTCGCATGCCCACCGAAGACGGCCTCGAGTTGCTCATGCCATCCGGCTTTTTACCCGCGGCCGACCGTTTTGGTCTAAGCATTGACATAGATCACTGGGTAGTTCGTGCCGGATTACGCGAAGTGCGGGCGAGCGCGTTGGAACAAGAATCGAGCTATTCCATCAACCTCAGCGCCAAATCAATTGGCGACAAGAGTTTATTGAAATTAATTAAAAAGGAATTGGAGAGTCACGAACTGGACGCGCGCCGCGTCGTTTTTGAAGTCACGGAGACCGGCGCTATCGCCAACTTGCATGCGGCTGCCCTGTTTCTACAGGAACTTCGCGAAATGGGCTTTAGCACCGCCCTAGACGACTTTGGCGTCGGCTATTCCTCCTTTTCCTATTTGAAAGACTTGCCAGTCGATTACTTAAAGATAGACGGCTCCTTCGTGCGTGGCATCACCACGGACAACGTCAAACAAGCCAT
Source organism: Gammaproteobacteria bacterium (assembly GCA_031416175.1). Classification (GTDB taxonomy): domain Bacteria; phylum Pseudomonadota; class Gammaproteobacteria; order S012-40; family S012-40; genus JANOTC01. The sequence continues at coordinate 1,020 of JANOTC010000586.1, read as the reverse complement.
TGTGAAATCAATGAACGACGTGGCCCACGCGTTAGGGAAATTGACCGTCGCCGAATTTGTGGAAGACCAAGCGACATTCGATTTGTTGTGAGATACGCGGGTTGATTTTTGCCAAGGGTATGCCGTGGGTCGGCCACAACTCCTATCCAGCCGTCAAGCGACCCGCAAGCTCAATGCTAGCCGGTTAGCGGATATCGCGTGCTAAAAGAAACTACAAACCCCGGCATACCCGGGGTTTGTTAATTACTCACGGAACAGAAAATACAACATAAACAGAATTCGGTACCCCCCGCCTAGAAAATTCTAGGCTAGTTCCCCCTCCATCTCCACATTCATCATTCTTTTTATTGAACCTAACGCACCCAACTCGAATTGAATTTTCGCCGCCTGTAAGCCACGCGGACCTTGCACAAGGTTAAACTCAACTTTCTGACCTTGCTTCAGCGTTTTGTACCCTTCCATTTCGATTGCAGAAAAGTGCGCAAACACATCCGCACCATCGCCATCAAGTGAAATAAACCCGTATCCCTTCGCATTATTGAACCACTTGACCATCCCGGTTGACAGAGCCATAAAGCCTCCTTTTTGTTACGCTTCCCTCATCCCAGCCGAACATCCTCGGCGTAAAGTTGAGAGTCCCCACATTGTTCTTCTGTCCGTGAGTGCAACGGCGAACCGTTGCTTCAAGCTAAATATAGCAGACTAAAGGCGTCAAGTAATAATGTCGGACCTAGATTTGCATTTATATAACGCGTGCGAAGCTTAGATTAAGGGTCATTTTATTTCCAGAGTCCTGCTACAATCGTGTTATGGGGTTTATGCGAGCCTATTCACCACGTAGGTACCCCGTTAACGCATTGTAAATTAATGACAATAAACGGAGCGTCCAACCCTACTCGAAGTCTGAGTACTCAGTCTCATCGGGTTGGATGGACACAGGATCAACGGCGTGACGTGGTGCGCGCGAAAATGAGCACTAAACTTAATAGCTATGAGTGACGATCAATATAGCAACCAGCG
>JANOTC010000585.1:0-10615 GCA_031416175.1 Gammaproteobacteria bacterium | reverse complement strand
GTCGTTGAGCGCGGCAGTCGGCTCGTCGAGAATGAGCAGTTTGACGCGCTTAGACAGCGCTTTGGCGATCTCAACGAGCTGCTGCTTGCCAACGCCGAGATCGAGAATTCTCGTCGTCGGGTTCTCGCGCAACCCGACCCTAGCCAGAAGTTTGCTTGCCTCGAGGTTGGTCTTGTTCCAGTCGATAAGTCCGAACGCGCCGTTGAGTTCGTAGCAGAAGCCGCCGCGCCGTCGCTGGACGATTTTCTCGACGAGTGCGTCGTCATCTAGCTGAATCGGCTCGCGCAGGTGGATGCTGAGGTTCTCGAACGGCACGGTATAGAGTTGGCAGCTCATTATCCGCGTCAACACTTCAACGCTCGCCGTGGCCGGTCCCACGTAGCCAATTCGGTCAAAATAGTCCTGCAGTGAAAAATTCTCGGCGATCACGCTCCCCTCCTGGGATTAATAGGATTTCTGTTTAAACTTCCCCTAAATAGGCGCGTCTAACATTGGGATTGCTTATTAAAGACTGCGCCGTGTCTTGCAAGGTAATCGTGCCGGTATCCAACACATAACCACGACTGGCAACGCTTAATGCTAACATCGCGTTTTGCTCAACTAGCAAGATGGTGACGCCTTCCGCTGCGATGTTTCGAATCACTTCAAAAATTTTCTGCACCATAATAGGCGCCAGGCCCATGCTGGGTTCATCAAGCAAGAGCAACTTCGGTCGGCTCATCAAAGCACGCCCAATCGCTAACATTTGCTGCTCGCCACCCGAAAGCGTACCGGCTTTTTGCCCGCTACGCTCCTGCAAGCGCGGAAACATAACGTAAATGCGTTCCATATCGGCACTCACTTCTTTCGCGTTATTGCGCACGTAGGCACCCATGAGCAAATTTTCCGCCACGGAAAGTCGACCAAAAATGCCACGTCCTTCGGGAACCAAGGCTATGCCCTGCTTCACCATATCGTGCACGGCCACATTTGCCAAGGAACGACCGTCAAACAAGACTTCCCCTGAACTCGGCCGCAACAGACCACACAGCGACTTAAGCGTCGTGGTTTTACCGGCGCCATTAGCACCAATCAAACACACCAGTTCGCCCGCATGGACTTCGAGATCAATCCCTTTGACAGCCTGAATACCGCCATAGCTCACCGCCAACTTGCGCGTTTGCAGCAGCGCTGTCATGCGGTGGGTGCGCCTAGATAGGCTTCTATAACGCGTGGATCACGCTGCACAACAGCAGGCACGTCCTCGGCTATTTTCTTGCCGTATTCCAGCACCGCGACGCGATCACACACACCCATCACCAATTTCACATCGTGCTCAATGAGCAACAACGTAACGCCGTCGCTGCGAATGGCCTGCAAAAGCCCGGCGAGGGACGCACGCTCTGTTAGATTCATACCCGCCGCCGGTTCGTCCAAAGCGAGTAATTTCGGCTCGGTTGCCAAGGATCGAGCAATTTCCAAACGCCGTTGATCACCATAGGAAAGATGCTTGGCAATCGTGTCGGCCCGCCCCGCGATGCCCACATAGGCCAGCAATTCTTTTGCTCGCCGCAGAATGGCCGCTTCCTCATTGCGCGTGCCGGCGTTGCGCAATATCGCGCCAATGACACCGGCGCGTGTGCGCACGTGGCGGCCGACCATGACGTTTTCTAGGGCGGTCATATTGGCGAAGAGGCGAATATTTTGGAAGGTTCGGGCAAATCCGAACTCAACAATGTGGTGCGGCTTGAGTCCGTTTATATCGTGGCCAGCAAAATTCACTTTGCCACTGTCGGTGAGATACAAACCCGTGAGCACGTTGAATAAGGTGGTTTTTCCGGCGCCATTGGGGCCAATTAAGCCGTAGATCTCGCCGCTGTTAATCGAGAAACTCACGTCGGTCAGGGCCGCAATTCCACCAAAGTTTTTTGATATATTTTCAGCCTTAAGCAGCGGCGCCACACTAGCGCTTACTGTCATACACCGTCGCCTGTTCTTGCGCCGCCACTTCTGGCTCAGGTTGCAGCTCGCGCTTGCGACGACTCGACGGCAATAAACCTGCAGGCCGAAAAATCATAATAATGATCAACGCCAAGCCAAATACCAACATGCGCAAATTCGAGGGGTCTACCAAGACTTCACCAAACAAAAACTCTTGCAGCGGACCCAAATAACGCAATGCCTCAGGCAAGGTCGTGAGCAATACGGCACCGAGAATAACACCGGCGATATTACCCATGCCACCTAACACAATCATGCAGAGAATCATCACCGATTCCATCAAATTAAAGCTCTCAGGGCTGACAAAACCCTGAAACGCTGCAAACAATCCGCCACTCACGCCGCCAAAGGAAGCGCCCATCGCAAACGCGAGTAATTTGACGTTGCGCGTGCGAATACCCATCGCCTCCGCCGCCACTTCATCTTCGCGAATGGCCGCCCACGCGCGACCGATGCGCGAGTCCTCAAGGCGAATGGAAACGAAAATGATCAATAACGTGAGAACGAGAAAAAGGTAGTAGTAGCTGTACGTGCTGGGAAAGTTCAGGCCAAAAACCTGATGCATACCACCAAATGAAAAGCCGTTAACAGATATCGGGTCGATCAGATTGACGCCCTGCGGACCGTTGGTCAAATTAATCGGTGCGTTTAAATTATTGAGAAAAACACGAATGATTTCGCCGAAGCCGAGCGTAACAATAGCCAAATAATCGCCACGCAATCGCAACGTCGGCGCACCTAACAAAACACCGAAAAGTCCTGCAATTAACGCCCCCATGGGCAGGAGCAGCCAGAACGGTAAATGCAGTCCAAAATGCGGCGAGGCCAGCAACGCATAGAGATAGGCGCCAACCGCATAAAATCCCACGTAGCCTAGGTCAAGCAGCCCTGCATAGCCCACCACGATGTTTAGACCAAGTGCCAGCATCATATAAAGCAAGACAAAATCGAGGATGCGCACCCAGGAACGCCCCAGGCCCATTTCGGTGAGAAATGGCATGGTAGTTAACAGCAGAACAAGACCCAAATACGCGATCCAAAGTAGCCGACGGTCCGCGCGCAGTTTGCTCAGGATGGCATTCATGCTGTTAGGGCCGTTCCGCCACACGTTCACCCATCAAACCGGACGGACGAAAAACAAGCACCAATATAAGCACAAAAAAAGCGAACGCGTCTTGATAATGGCTACCCAAGACCCCGCCCGTGAGCGGCCCAATATAACTCGCGCCCAAGCTTTCAATAATTCCTAGCAGTAGGCCACCTAACATCGCGCCACCGACGTTGCCAATTCCACCTAGTACGGCTGCCGTAAATGCCTTGAGGCCTAACAAGAACCCCATATAGTAATGCGCCAAGCCGTAATACGCGCTGACCATCACACCGGCCACAGCGGCGAGCATGGAGCCTAAAATGAAGGTAAGAGAGATAATCGAATTGACATTCACTCCCATCAAACTCGCCACCTGCGGCGCTTGCGCAGTCGCGCGCATTGCGCGTCCTAGCCGCGTTCGATTGATTAATAAAACGAGGCCACCCATGGCACAAAATGAAAGCAACACAATGAAAATTTGAAGATTAGTAATCGTGGCGCCGAGGAATTCGTAGCGCTCAATCGGCAATATCGCCGGAAACGGGATATATTGCTTACCCCAAATTAACATCGCCACGTTTTGCAGCACAATGGAAACGCCAATGGCGGTAATCAACGGCGCCAAGCGTGGGGCATTACGCAGCGGTCGATAAGCCACACGTTCAATCAAAAAACCTAACGCCGCACACACTGCCATCGCAACGAGCAAACCTAGCAACACAATAACAACGCCCGGCAACGGTAAACCCATGCCCAGAATGGCGCCAATGGCCGCTAAACTCACCAACGCACCCACCATCGTGACTTCGCCATGGGCGAAGTTAATCAATTCTAGAATGCCGTAGACCATCGTGTAGCCCAGTGCGACCAGCGCGTAAACGCTGCCCAACACCAGGCCATTGACTAGTTGCTGTAAAAAAATGTCCAACGCGATGTAGACTTAGGGTACAGGAACCCACGCGCCTTTTTGCACGCGGTATAAAGTCACCGCGCCGCCTTTAATGTCGCCCTTTTCATCAAACGCGATAGGACCCGTTATGCCGGAATAACTCAAGGTCGCCAAAACAGGTAGGAACTTAGCAGGAACGGTTGAATCCGCTTTTTTCATGGCTTCGATTAGGACATTCGTAGCGTCATAGGCATAGGGTGCATACAGTTGAATCTTGCCGTACTTCGCGGTGAATTTTTTGCTGAACTCAAGACCGCCTGGCATTTTTTCCAGCGGATTTCCTGGCGATGACGCATACACCCCTTCGCCGTCTGCCCCTGCAATTTGCACGAACTCGGCCATTTGCATGCCGTCGCCACCCAAATATTGCGCTTTTAGGCCGAGCATTTTCATTTGCTTAACCATCGGCCCGGCTTGTGGCTCCATGCCACCAAAAAACAATACGTCGGGACTCTTCCCTTTGATCGCAGTCAGAATGGCCATGAAGTCGGTGGAACGATCTGTCGTAAACTCACGCGCGACAACTTGACTTCCCGCAGCCTGCGCCACTTTCGCTACTTCGTCGGCCAAGCCTTGACCATAGGCAGTGCGGTCATCAATGATGGCAATTTTCTTTCCTTTAAGCACATTAACTGCAAACTCGCCTAAGACTTTGCCTTGCTGCGCGTCATTGGTCATCACACGCATCGCTGTTTTGAAGCCTTGATTGGTATAAGTAACCGCCGTTGCCGAAGGCGAAATTTGCGGGATTCCCGCATCGGAGTAGATCTTGGAAGCTGGAATCGAGGTGCCGGAATTGAGATGTCCGATGACACCCACCACGCCCTCATCGACTAACTTTTGTGCAACAATCGTCGCGGTTTTTGGGTCAGTTTGATCGTCTTCACTGAGTAATTTGAACTGTATTTTTTTGCCACCAATGGTGACGCCTGCTTGATTATATTCGTCAATCGCCATGCGCACGCCGCTTTCATTGTCTTTTCCCAAATGCGCTTGCGGTCCGGTCAATGGCGAAACCGATCCAATCTTGACGATTTCTGCGACTTCAGCAATGTTTGCGCTCTTCGAAGGCGGCGTGGTCGGCGTCGACGTTGTCATTGAAAATTCATCGCCCTTACCGCAGGCGCCCAAACCTAACGCGAATAGACACGAAAGGACAGAAATCGATAATTTTTGCAACACAGTGCGTTCCTTAATTACGTGGCTTTATAAACGAAAATAGTGCAACTCGAAGTTCGGCGGACTCACACGTCATAGCCATTCGGGTAGCGGCCCTCAAAGTTGTCGCATTCTACCATGGCGAATTTGCGAGCAACTACACCTCTCGTCGTCCGCTCTTGAACCCTCGCTACTTAATTAACTTTCGCCTTGGCGCGGTGGCGCGCTATCTCAATGATACCGGGCAAGAGGGATAAGGCGATCACGAGCAAAATAACAGCGGTCAAATTGTTTTTCACCAACGGAATATCGCCCAGAAAAACGCCTGCGCCAATTAACGAAACAACCCATAAAATTGAACCGAAGCCGTTATACACCATGAAGCGACTATACGCCATGTGTGCAATGCCCGCGACAAAAGGCGCGAACGTACGAACGATGGGTACAAAGCGCGCGATAACAATCGTTTTAGGACCGTGTTTATCGTAAAACTGTTGCGTCTTTTCAATATGTGCGCGTTTAATAAAACGCCCTTGCCTGCTCAGCGCTTTCGCGCCAAATTGACTGCCAATCCAATAATTGACGGTGTCGCCAAGGAACGCCGCCAGAATCAACAGCGCTGCCAAAAGGTAAGGATCGAGCAAGCCCGCACCGCACAAGGTACCCGCCACAAACAACAAAGAATCACCCGGAAGAAAGGGAAAAATCACCAATCCCGTTTCGCAGAAAATGACCAGAAAAAGGATGGCGTAAACCCAAACCCCGTAGTCACTAATCAATACTTGAAGGTTTCGATCTAAATGCAAAAATAAATCAATCAATGTTCCGATTAAATCCACGCGATAAAAAGCCTCATGGGGTGCCGAAACGCGTCCCAAATGCAACAGTAGCAGACACTAATGCGCCTATCGTGCCCGGTTCTGTCGCGGAATGTCCCGCATCTGGAATAATATGAAGTTCAGCGTTTTTCCAAACTTGATGTAAATGCCACGCGTTTTCGACCGGACACACCACGTCGTAGCGACCATGAATGATGTATCCAGGTATATCTTTAATTTTGTCCGCCGCTTTCAACAATTGTCCTGGCTTTAAGAAAGAATCATTCATGAAGTAATGACATTCAATGCGGGCCAAAGACAACGCGGTAAACGGATCGGAAAAATGATCGATGACTTCCTTACGACCTAACAAAGTCGCTGTACGCCCTTCCCAAATTGACCAAGCCTTAGCCGCCGCCATTCGGGCAATTTCATTCGTTCCGGTTAAGCGCTTGTAATAAGCCGCCACCATATTGCCGCGCTCCGCCTCGGGAATCAACGAGACGAAATCCTGCCAATAATCGGGAAATAAACGACTCGCCCCTTCTTGATAAAACCAGGTAATTTCTTGCGGTCGACATAAAAATATTCCGCGTAAAATTAGCCCATGCACGCGTCGAGGATGCGCTTGCGCATAGGCGAGGCCCAGCGTAGTCCCCCACGAGCCACCAAAGACTACCCATTGCACGACGCCCAGGCGCTCGCGAATGGCTTCCATGTCGGCGACTAAGGCCTGCGTGTTGTTGCCCTTTAACTCGGCATGGGGAATTGACTTGCCGCACCCACGTTGATCGAACAAAATAATTCGATAAACATTGGGGTCAAAAAACCGCCGGTGGTACGGTTCCGTCCCCGCACCAGGACCACCATGGACAAAAACGACCGGCAGACCCTCTGGATTTCCGCTTTCCTCGACATAAAGGACATGCGGCGCTTCCACCGCCATGCTGTGGGAAACGTAAGGCTTAATTTCAGGAAAGAGGCGGTACATCAGGCGTTCTCCCGCTCGATAGCGTTAGGACATAGGGTAACGTAGCTGAGCGTTGGCGTAAACGCACAATATGCTTTTAATTCAATATGCAACGCCGCCTTTTTTTCTTTCAACATGACGTAAGACGCAAATTCATTGCTTTTCATCACAACGAGGCACTTGCCGTCACCGAGAGTTATGATACATTTGGTCTACCCGTTTACGTGACCCGAGACTGATCCCATGAACGTTAGCAAAATTCTCAAGAAAAAGGGCAATACCTGCCAAAGCACGACGCCTGACACCTTGCTCGTGGACGCCGTACGGGTGATGATGCAAAACCGCATCGGATCACTCGTCGTCATGGAAGGTGGCAAGCTAATTAGCATTATTACCGAACGCGATGTGTTGCACGCTGTGGATACATATGGCGCAGACATAGGTCAAGTTCGCGTTAAAGATCTCATGTCACCGCAACTTATTACCTGCACAACCCGAGACAGCGTCGACAAGATCATGGACATGATGATGCACAACGTCACCAAACGTCGCATTCGTCATTTACCTGTGGTGGAAAATGGCGAGTTACGCGGACTCGTTTCAATAGGCGATGTCGTTGACGTATTGTTGACAGAAACACGCTTTGAGAACCAATTGCTCAAAAACTACATTAAAAATTGGCCTGACACAGAAAAAGCGTAATCACGCTCTCCAAAACGCAATCACCGGCACGATGGCCGGTGATTGCGAATAGTTTCTCACAGCAAATCTGCTTAAAGAAAGGCGCCGCTAAAGAGCAGGCACTTCGTCGACGTGTTCCATCGCCAATTTATTCTCGCTGGCGAACTTCATCAAGAATTCGAAAATCAACGGCTCTTCTTGTTCCAGATCGGCGTCCACTACCACACAATTGAAATCATCAACCATCGCGATGCTCACTTTCGGATGGAAAACGATGCGCCGCGACGCGCTAATGGTGCCAACTGCCGTAGCCAAACGCTGCGCCCAATCACTGGGTCGAAACCGTTTGCCGTCGACCGTCAAACCTTTAATAACGATTTTTCCGGTGCTCATACTTTTTACAGCGCTTATGATGTTCGTGAAAGAAAGGACCCTCCTTGTCGACGCAAAAGACACGCCAGATTGACATCGGCGGCTACGCCCCAAAAAGGGTTTGACCTGTTACCTTAGATTATAGCGCAAACCCCACCCTCGATTCACTCAATCAAAAGCAACCGACTTCAAGTTGTCAGCACGCACGACAAGGCACGGCTCAGTCGACCGACAAAACCGCCTTGCCGCACGTGTGCCCCGCCTCCACGTAACGATGCGCATCACTCACATTCTGTAACGGAAAAATTCTATCAACATGAATTTGCAACGCATTTGCTTCGACAAATTGACCGCAACTTCGCAATATGCCCACCTGATGTACACGGGCGATAGGTAAATCACGCACCATAGGCGTCAACATGAGCACAAAACCAATCCGCAAGTTACGTTCACGCGCCTCTTTCCAATTCGTATCGGCACTAGGCTCCAATAACGTCACCACATCACCGCCGTACGCCGTGGCGTCAATACTACGGCGAAACACGTCCGACCCCACCGTGTCTAACACGATGTCGGCACCTTTTTTGTCCGTAAGACGCAAGGTTTCCTGTACAAAATCTTGCGTTGGATAGTGAATAACTTCATCCGCGCCCAGCTCGCGCGCGAAATTGGCATGCTCTTCACTCCCTACCGTCGCAATCACGGTGGCGCCTGACAGCTTCGCAATTTGAATGGCCACATGCCCAACGCCGCCCGCACCACCATGAATTAACACCGTTTGGCCAGACTTCACTTTAGAGCGATCATGCAACGCTTCCCACGCAGTGATTAACACTAAGGGCGCGGCGGCCGCTTCAGCAAACGACCAACGGCGTGGCTTAGGCTGCACTTGCGCCTGCTCGATGACTGTGAACTCGGCATAATTGCCTTGTTCGCGCCCTAAACCGCCATGACAAAACCACACTTCGTCACCCAGACGAAAACGTGTGGCCGCCGCACCCAACTCCACCACTACGCCAGCGCCATCGCAACCTAAAATAGTTGGCAAAGCATCCGGAAACGGCACACCGTTCTTACGCAATTTAGTATCGACCGGATTCACCCCGGCGGCTTTGATTTTGACTTTAATTTGCGTCGGGCGCACGATGACCGGCTCCGCAACATCGACTAATTGCAGAACATCGGGATCACCAAGGCGCGTGAGATGGATGGCTTTCATTCATGGTTACCGTTATATGAGGTTAAAATATTTTCTTAAAGAACGTTTGCATCTCAACCCAAGACTCTTGATCTGCTTTGGCATTGTATTCCAGTGGCAACTTGAATTCCTTGCCGTATTTGTCTGCATCCGGATTCGTGAAAGAATGCTTCGCCCCAGGATAGCTGACGAATTGATACGACGCACCCGCCTTCTCCATTTCCACCTTAATCTGATCGATTTGCTCCTTTTTCACGAAAGGATCATCAGCACCATTTAGCACGAGCACTTTTGCTTTCACCGCGCCCGGTTTAGCTGGATTGCTAGTCGCAAGGCTGCCGTGGAAACTAACAACGCCCGCCAAGTCTGCGCCGTTACGCGCCATTTCTAAAATGACACCGCCACCAAAGCAATAGCCAATCGCTGCAACTTTCTTACTATCCACCGAGGCGTGTTTCACCAGCAGACTACGCGCCGCATTAAAACGCGACGTTGCCAAAGGCATATTTCCGCTCACCGCAGAAGAAAATTGACTCGCTTGTTCTGGATGATGCGCTTGCTTGCCGTCACCGTACATATCCAAAGCCAGCGCGGTATAGCCTAACTCCGCCAACATCCGTGCACGCTTTCGCGCGTATTCATTGTGTCCCCACCATTCGTGAACCACTAACACGCCGGGGCGTTTGGTTTTAATGGCGTCATCATAGGCAATGAATCCTTTCATCACAGTGTCGCCGTCTTTATAACTCACTTCTTCCGTTTTGATTTCAGCCTGAACCGCCGTAAAAACCGCGCAAAGGGCCATTCCGCCTAACCATGCCATTCGCATTACACACTCCTTTCGCTTACGAAAAATGACTGCCGAATACTCGCCAACACCGCGTAGTATACGCCTCGCCGCACGATTCTCTATCAACACACATCGTGATGGAAGCGAAACCTCTATGTGAGCCAGCGCACAGATCGAACACCCCGGCCTAATCCAAACCCAGACCCTGCCCGTTAACCTATTTGAGAGCGAAACGCACTTCACGGCCAAGCCGGAAGGCGAAAACAACCGGACGCCGCTTACCCGGTAGTGACTAAACTAAACATGTTGGAGATGACCCATGAACAAGATACTCGCATTCTTCCGTGATGAGCAGGGCTTGACCATGATTGAGTACGCAGTGGCTGGTGGCTTAATCACACTCGGCGCTGTCGTTGCATTCACTGACTTGGGAACTGCCGTAGGCGCCAAGATCACGTCGGTTAAAGACGCGCTTAACTAAGAGCCCCACTAACAGATAAAGTGTACCCAATTCCTTAGGAGCATCACCATGAACACTGACGCTGAAGCCCGTCCACCCCTACCGCCATTCACACAAGAAACCGCTGCTCAAAAAGTACGCATGGCAGA
>JANOTC010000584.1:0-5565 GCA_031416175.1 Gammaproteobacteria bacterium | reverse complement strand
TTGATTTTTCGGTTTTTCAAACGGTTATTTTGCTTTCTACCTTGCTGCGCCTGGGGCTTAATATTGCATCGACGCGTATTGTTTTGCTGGAGGGGCACACTGGAACGGCAGCAGCAGGTCACGTCATTGAGTCGTTTGGCGAATTTGTGGTGGGGGGTAACTATGCGGTTGGACTCGTTGTCTTTGCGATTTTGGTCATTATTAATTTCGTGGTGGTGACGAAAGGCGCGGGCCGCGTATCTGAAGTGGCGGCGCGATTTACGCTGGATGCAATGCCCGGTAAGCAAATGGCAATTGATGCAGATCTAAATGCGGGCTTGATTACGCCAGAAGAAGCCAAGCGCCGCCGCGGTGAAGTTGTTCAAGAGGCCGATTTTTACGGCGCCATGGACGGTTCCAGCAAGTTTGTGCGCGGTGATGCGGTCGCCGGTATCCTAATTCTTTTTGTCAATATAATCGGGGGTTTGGCCATCGGAATGGGTCAGCACGGTTTACCGTTCTCGGAAGCCGCCCACAATTACACCTTATTAGCTATTGGTGACGGATTAGTGGCGCAGATCCCGTCCTTGCTCCTCTCAACCGCTACGGCCATCATTGTCACGCGCGTATCGGCGTCCATCGACATGGGCCAACAGGTTTACGGCCAATTGCTGAGTAACCCACGCACGCTGGGCATTACGGGTGGGGTGCTGATTACCATGGGTCTGATTCCAGGCATGCCGAACTTCATATTTTTGTTGATTGGTTCGTCGATTGCGGGCGTCGCCTATCTATTGCATCAACGCAGTTTAACCGCGCCGGCGCTACCCGCAGAGTCACCGGCAGAAGCCGCGCCAGCCGCGCCAGCCAAGGACTTGGGCTGGGATGACGTGGTGCCGGTGGATCTGATTGGCCTTGAAGTCGGATACCGCTTGATTCCGCTAGTCGACCGCAATCAAGGTGGCCAATTGATGACGCGTATTAAAGGGGTGCGTAAAAAGCTGTCGCAGGAGTTGGGCTTTTTGGTGCCCTCCGTGCACATCCGCGACAATCTGGAACTCAATCCCAACACCTATCGCGTGACCCTGCATGGGGTACCTATTGGTGAGGCAGATATTTATCCCGACCGGGAAATGGCGATCAATCCGGGGCAAGTTTTTGGAACCTTACAAGGTATACGCGGCAAAGATCCGGCGTTTGGGCTTGACGCGGTGTGGATTGATGGCGCGCAACGCGAACACGCGCAAACACTGGGCTACACCGTTGTAGATGCAGCGACGGTGGTAGCCACCCACATGAGTCAAGTGATGCAAACGCATGCGCATGAATTGATAGGACGTGAAGAAGCGCAGCAATTGCTCAATAATTTGGCGAAAATAGCACCAAAATTGGTAGAAGAATTGGTGCCAAAAACGCTTTCGCTGGGTGTCGTTCTTAAAGTGTTACAGAACTTGTTAGAGGAACAAATTCCGATCCGCGATTTGCGTACCATCGCGGAAACCCTGGCGGACGCGGGCGCCAAGACTCAGGACGCCGTGGTGCTTACGGGTGCGGTTCGCGTGGCCCTCTCCCGTTCGATAATCCAGCACGTAAACGGCATGAAAAGCGAAATGCCGGTTATCACGTTGGATCCAGCACTGGAACAGATATTGCTACATTCGGTCCAGGTCGCCCAGGAGGGTGGCGCCGGTTTTGAACCGGGCCTCGCGGAACGTATTCACGAATCGCTGTTAGATTCAGTGCAGCGGCAGGAAGTCACTGGGCAAACAGCGGTTCTACTGGTTTCGCCGGCACTACGGACGTTGCTCGCTAAGTTCGCGCGGCGCTCCATACCGAGTTTGCATGTGTTGTCCTTTGCGGAAATACCGGACAACAAGCAAATCAAAGTGGTTTCGACGGTTGGGTCGCGTTGATCTGACATTAATATACGCTGGTTGTTAGACACTGAGAAGCAGGAGGCGGATATTCCGTTTGTGTGATCTCTCAGCTCGCGCCTGATGTTTGAAATTGTAGAAAAGGGTGGCGTAATGAAACTAAAGCGATTTGTCGCAGTGGACATCAGGCAAGCGATTGCGCAGGTTAGAGAAGAACTGGGGCCAGAGGCCGTTATCTTGTCCAATCGTACCACGCCCGATGGCGTTGAGATTATAGCCGCCACAGACTACCAAGATTCGATTGAAAATGTGGCACCGGCTAACAGTGCAGCGGCGCAGCTATCTCAGACTACAGCAAGCAACGCAAAAGATCAGTCTAAAGAACGCAAAACGCCTACCCTAATCAAAGCCGATCCAGGATCGCCGTTACGGGGACCGCTAGGCGGAAAGCCCTCGGGAGAGGGATCACAAGCCTGGAAAAAATTAGTCGCCCAGGTTTATGAGTCGGAAGGTGTATCGCCACAGCCAGCCAGCGCAGCCAAACCGGCGCCGCGCAAAGAAAGGCCGATTCAAGCGGCGGCTGAAATTACAAATCGAATACCTGCACCGCCTTCGTCACCGACACCCCCTACCATTCGTCCCGCCGCGCTAACCACGCCTATGTCACCTGTAGCGAGTGCAGTGGGTAAATCGACTTTAGCCGCACAGCCTGACGTCGCCTTGCAAGGCGTATGGGGGGAGCTGAATAGTCTACGCGCGCTGTTGGAACGGCAAGTTTCCTCCTTAGCGTGGGGCGATCTCTCTCGACGTTTTCCGCAGCGCGCGAAATTGCTACGGCGCTTACTGGAGTTGGGCATTAGTCCGGCGGTGAGTCGTCGAATTTTAGCCGAAGTACCTGAAGACGGGGAAGTCGAGCAAGTGTGGCGGCGCGTATTAACCGTGTTAGCGAATCGACTGTCCGTGGTGCGCGATGATGTCGTCCAGAAAGGCGGTGTTTTTGCGCTTATCGGACCGACTGGCGTCGGCAAAACGACCACGATTGCGAAAATGGCCGCGCGTTTTGCCTTAGCCCATGGCGCCAAAGGGATTGCGCTGGTCACGACCGATAATTACCGAATTGGTGCGCACGAACAACTGCGTACGTATGGCCGAATTCTGGGTACCCCAGTGCGGGTGGCCAATGATGCCGAAGATTTGAGAACAACGCTGAAAAGCCTTGGCGATAAGCAATTGGTGCTCATTGATACCGCCGGCATGAGTCAGCGCGACGTGCGTATTTCGGAGCAGTTTGCCATGCTCTCGGAAGGCTCTGCGCTTATTCGAAGTTATTTGGTGATGTCGGCGGCCTCGCAGTTATCGGTGCTCGACGAAACGATTCAGGCATTTAGCCAGGCCTCCTTGGCCGGATGCATCTTAACGAAAATTGACGAAAGCGCGAGCTTAGGTGCGGCCCTGTCGGTGACGCTACATCATGACCTCCCTATCGCCTACACCAGCGATGGGCAGCGTGTCCCAGAAGATTTACAGCGCGCTCGCGGTGTTGATTTAGTCAAGCGCGCAATTACTTTAATGACCAAGTGTTCCAAACCAGTCGAAGACGAAGAAGTTGAATTAGCCTTCGGGGGAATGGTAGCGAATGATCTTTTCTAGCGGACAATTCGATCAAGCGGCGGGTTTACGTGAGCTATCTCGACCCAAACCCGTTCGTGTCATGGCGGTCACCAGTGGCAAAGGTGGCGTGGGGAAAACCAATGTATCCGTTAATCTATCCATTGCATTAGCGGCACGTGGCAGAAAAGTTATGTTGATGGACGCCGATTTAGGAATGGCGAATGTGGACGTATTGTTAGGCTTGCATCCGGTGCGCAATTTGTCGCACGTGCTTAGCGGTGAGTGCACGCTAGACGAAGTTTTGTTAGTGGGGCCGGGTGGTGTGTTAGTGGTTCCTGCGGCATCAGGCATTAGCAAAATGGTCGATCTTTCCGAAGCAGAACATGCTGGCCTTATACGCGCGTTTAGCGATTTAGGTCAGCGCGTCGATGTGCTAGTCATTGACACAGCGGCAGGTATTGCGCCGGGCGTGGTTAGCTTTTGTAAGGCCGCTCAAGAAGTATTAGTGGTGGTGTGTGATGAACCTGCATCGATTACCGACGCCTACGCGATGATTAAGTTGTTGTCCCGAGAGCATGGTATATCCCGTTTTCACATACTTGCCAATATGACGCAGTCGAGTCAAGAAGGTCGAGAGTTATTTGAAAAGCTGTCAAGAGTCACGAATCGATTTTTGGATGTAACGCTCGATTATATGGGTGCGCTTTTGTTTGATGAGTGCGTAAGGAAGGCTGTTCAGAAACAAAAACCGGTGATTGAAGCGTATCCGCGCTCGCGTTCTGCGATTGCATTTAAGAATCTCGCGCAAAGAGCCGATAAGTGGCCAATGCCAGCACAGGCAGCGGGACACTTGGAATTTTTTGTTGAACGGCTAATTCAAGCCAGTCAAAACAACGCGGAGGCCTCGGTATGAAAGGGCTCGCAGTTTATGAAACCGCGCAACAGCGTGATGCAGACCAAGCGGTGGTGGTTAAACACGCACCCTTGGTCAAGCGGATTGCGTATCATCTTATCAGCCGGTTGCCGCCTAGCGTGCAGCCTGACGATTTAATTCAGGCCGGTATGATCGGATTGCTGGAAGCGTCGCGTCATTACGATTCCACCCAGGGGGCGAGCTTTGAAACGTATGCAGGCATACGTATTCGTGGCGCGATGTTGGATGAAATTAGACGCAGCGATTGGGCGCCCCGTTCTGTGCACAAGAAAGCGCGCATGGTGGCGCAAGCGGTGCGACAGATCGAAAACCTGACCGGACGTGATGCCCGCGATCACGAAGTGGCCGGGGCATTGGGTGTGAGCCTGGATGAGTACCATCAGCTTTTACAGGCTGCCAGTGGTTATAAAGTATTGCGATTTGATGATATGAATCCCGGCGATGAGTCGCATGTGGACACATTCATGGATGAAGGCGGCACGCCCCTAGATGGTCTGCAAAAAGATGATTTTCGTCAACAATTGGCTGAGGCTATAGCGGGTCTTCCGGAACGGGAACGCTTGGTGATGGCGCTTTATTATGACGAGGAGCTTAACTTGCGGGAAATAGGCGAAGTGTTAGGTGTTAGTGAGTCGAGAATTTGTCAAATTCATAGTCAAGCGGTAATTCGTTTGCAAGCGCGCATGGAACAATGGAACAAGCAATAGTCCGTACATTGTACGTGAATGACGTTTTGGGAATATTATCTGGTATGGCTCGTTGCATGGATGACTGGAGGTTGCTTTGGACAAGAACATGAAGATCCTCATTGTGGATGACTTTTCCACAATGCGCCGGATTATCAAAAATCTGCTCCGTGATCTAGGTTTTAATAACACCTCGGAAGCCGACGACGGATCATCGGCATTGCCTATGTTACGTACAGGCAGCTTTCAATTCCTGATTACAGATTGGAATATGCCGGGCATGACGGGAATAGATTTGCTTAAGGCAGTACGTGCCGACGCGTCATTGAAGACTTTGCCGGTGCTTATGGTGACCGCTGAACAAAAGCGTGAGCAAATTATTGAGGCTGCGCAGGCGGGTGTGAATGGTTATGTAGTTAAGCCATTTACAGCATCGACACTCAAAGAAAAGATCGACAAAATCTTTGAGCGCATCGACGGC
>JANOTC010000583.1:0-3628 GCA_031416175.1 Gammaproteobacteria bacterium | reverse complement strand
CACGCCTGCCGCCAGCTTCAAAACCGACCTGTTTACCAGCGCCAACGTTTGTGCAAGCTGTCACGACGGTATTCACGATGATCGCGGCACCGATGTTTCCGTGCAAAACGATTGGTCCTCGACGCTCATGGCGCAATCGGCGAGCGACCCGTTTTTCTTAGCGACACTCGAAAAAGAGATAACGCGATTTCCGCTACAACGCGCAAGTATTGAAGCACAATGCAGCCGCTGCCACGCACCCATGGCAACACTGGAAGCAGAATCGACGGGGATTCCAGTGGCACTAATCAACGGTGGGTTCTTGGACCCTGCCCATCCGCTTCATGCGCAAGCGAAAGAAGGTGTCGGCTGCACGCTTTGTCACCGACTGGCGGACGATCCCATGCTAGGTACACTAGGCCGTTTCAACGGCAATTTTCCCCTCGACAGCAGCCGCGTAATTTATGGAAGCTGGACCAATCCAGACACCTCCCCCATGTACGCCGCAACGGGTTTCACACCGTCCTACGGCGCACACATCCAACGCTCTAGCCTATGCGCAACCTGTCACGAATTGTACTCACCCGTGCGCGATATCAATGGAAACGCAACGTTAAATCGATTTGCCGCGCAAACGGTTTACACCGAATGGATTAACAGCAAAGAAGGTCAATCGGGTGGTCGCAGTTGCCAATCCTGCCACATGCCTGACGTGAATGGCGTGTTAGCCTCGTCCAAAAACCCAGAGCGGTCCGTTGCACGTGATGAATTCTCTCGACACACCTTTGTTGGCGGCAATACGTTCATGCTGGGCATAATGGGTGACAATCGGGTCGAGTTAGGTATCGCTGCTAATAATTTCACGAGAACACGTGAGTTGGCGAAGAGCATGTTGGCGTCAGCCGTTAGCGTGACTGTTAGCAATTTACGCTGGAACGGTGCAACGCTCGAATTCAGCGTTAAAGTCGTGAATAAGACCGGCCACAAATTTCCAACCGGTTATCCTTCACGTCGCGCATTTCTTCATGTTACGGTGAAAAATGCAACGGGAGCGATTGTTTTTGAATCTGGCAAAGCCGATAGTGATGGCAAAATTCTCGCGGTAGATGGCGTTAGCAACATGTTGTTTGCACCCCACTACTCGCACATTACCAACGCGGCTCAAGTACAAATTTACGAAGCAGTCATGGCAGACTCAGGAGGCAATGTCACCCAATCACAACTCAGTGGCGCCAGTTATCTCAAAGACAATCGGATACCTCCAGCAGGCTACCAACCCCACCTAGCCCCCATGGCGATCCGTCCTGACGCGCTCGCGTTTCAAGACAGCGACTACCTGAACGCCGAAGGTCAGGAGCAAACGCATTTTGAGCTGGGCGGACTGACGCCCGGCGCGTATGTGGTTGAAGCGGAACTGAATTATCAGTCCATTGGCTGGCCAACAACGAACGATTTACTCGGCGCCTCAGCGAACACCCCCCTCATTGCGCAATTTTCGCGAATGAACCAAAACGCGACCTCGCACGTCGAAAAAGTAGCAGTGGCGACGGGTCGAATAAACAATTAGAGCCTTGTGATATGCTATGAGTCTTGAAGGGATTGTTATTTCCAACTAGTGGACGTAATTAGCTATGTTTTCAGTTTGGTTAAAACGTACAGCAGCCGCATTTGTCGTTATTTTTTGGTCTAGCAGCCTGATTGCGGCTGAACCCGACACCGTGCTCAAACGCGAAGGTAAACTCAACGCCGATCTCACCAATCCTGGCTCAGAACGCCACCCCAGTTGGTTCAGCAATTCATTTTTGGATTTACGTGAAGATGTAAAAGTCGCCGCTGACGCGAATAAACGCTTGCTACTATTTTTCTATCAAGACGGCTGCCCCTATTGCAAAAAAATATTGCAAATTAATTTGGCTCAAAAGAATATTGAAGAGAAACTGCGCTCCTCCTTTGACGTACTAGCCATCAATATGTGGGGCGACCGCACCGTCACAGACCTAGACGGCGAATCCCTTTCTGAAAAAGACTTCGCGAAAAAAATGCGCGTGAATTTTACACCCACTCTGGTGTTTTTCGACTTGACCGGCAGCCAAGCGCTGCGAGTAAACGGCTATTACACACCACCGAAATTCTTGGCCGCGCTGAATTACGTGACTGAGGGTCAACCGACAACGCAGAGTTTTCGCGACTATTTCAGTCAACTGAATCCGCCGAGCGCGCGAGGCGAACTGACCACAGAACCTTTTTTCAAACCGCTGAAAACACTGCACGCCAAACGCGCGAAAAATCGCCATCTCGCTGTTTATTTCGAACAGAAAGATTGCCCAAGCTGCGATGAATTGCATAAAGATGTGCTAGCGCGAAAGGCCACGCTGAAACAGGTCAATCGCCTCGACAACGTGCAACTCAATATGTGGGCAGCCGACGAAATTACCACGCCGGATGGTCGTCAAATGACGGCGGCGGCATGGGCAAACGAATTAGACATCAAATACGCGCCATCGATTGTTTACTTTGATTCCAGTGGCAAAGAAGTCGCGAGAATCGAGGCATATTTTCGGTCGTTTCACGTGCAATCGGTTTACGATTATGTAGCACAAGCGGCGTACGTTAAACAGCCTAGCTTTCAGCGCTTTATTGAAGCACGTGCCGATGCGTTGCGGAAAAAGGGTGTAACGATTGACATTATGGAGTAAGGCGTCAGCGATATAAACTTTCTTGCCGAAACAGATTGCCGTCCGGCTGAGAGCAGCGCCATTTAATACCCGATGGATACTGTTAGCGCTTTTCTGTGTTCGAGTCATCGCACAATTAGCCACGCTAGTCGTCGACATTCCTGGACAAGACTCGGCCCATATAGCCTATGCCACCCGAAATAAGAATATTCATGGCGATAACACTAACCGTTGTCGGATCGATTCGGAACGCCTTGCCAATACATCGCGGCCAAAACGCCCATCGCGAGCAACCCTAAGAGGATCAGACCGGGGCCAATACCTGTTTTTAAGACCGTGCTGGCCCACTCGATCTGAAAAACACGTTCCAAATAAAGCATGCCCGAATGTAGCAGTGTACCGACGATAAAAATCCAGCTCACCGCTTGTCTAAGTTTTTTGGCGCCGCCAATGAACATCAGCGTAATCCCAACAACTATATTGAGCAAGGATTCAAGATTGCCGTGACTGTGCGGCCCACCACGAATCAAACCAATATCCGTTTCGATGTTCACCAATTTATTGATAGCAAGCAAGCCATCGGTATTGGCCTTGGCGATTTTCTCGCCGGTGAGGGTTTCTAGGTTTTCTTCGAAATTGTCGGCTTTGAGTTGCTGCACCCGCCCCATGGATTGTTGTTTTTCACCGTAGGCCACGGACCAGTCCTGATATTTGAACACCATGACCGGCCCCAGCGCCGCGGTGAGCACGAAGAATAAGAATCCAAATACGACGTTGTATTTTCCAACCATGGGCGCCTCCTTTCTTGATGGAAGACTAAGTTTAGCGTATTTGGCCGGGGATGCGTGGCTGCTGTTGGTCGATTTTTTAACAACCGCCGTCATCAGACCAGACGGGGCAAACCTGTTTCAATTCTTGAGCAAATTTAGAAACGGGAACAGCGTGACGTAAAGAATAAACACGACCACAGCCAC
>JANOTC010000582.1:0-4998 GCA_031416175.1 Gammaproteobacteria bacterium | reverse complement strand
GGCCGCCATCCCGATCGCGCCATTCGCAGCGTTTTTTCGCGTCCTGAACTGCACGAGATTCTGCACTATCGCAACCATGTGGATCGCTGCATGCAGAAGCTGCTCGAGGGCGAAGTCCCGGCTGATCTCTTGCAAATGCTTGAGCTTGGATTGAATCACGAGCAGCAGCATCAGGAGCTGATCGTTACTGATATCAAGCATGCATTCTGGACCCATCCGCTGCGGCCAAACTATCAGCCGACCCAGATCAAGGCCTTTGATTCCCTGATAGTGCCATTATCGTGGATCGCTTTCGAGGAAGACGTCCATGAGGTAGGCCATGATGGCTACAACTTTGCATTCGATAATGAATTGCCGCGTCACCGTACTTATATCAAATCGTTTCGATTGTCTTCGCGGCTGGTTACCAACGCCGAATACCTGGAGTTCATGGACGCTGGCGGTTACATGCGTCCGGAATTTTGGCTGTCTGACGCCTGGGATCACATCAATGCAAATGGTTGGACGGCGCCACTCTATTGGGAGCATAAAGATGATGCCTGGTATGTGTTCACCAGCCGGGGCAGGCTGCCATTAAATCCGAACGAACCGGTATGCCACGTCAGTTTCTACGAAGCCGATGCCTATGCACGCTGGGCAGGGGCGCGGTTACCGACGGAGTTTGAATGGGAAGTCGCGGCCAGCACGGTGAAAATTCGCGGGAATCTGCTCGAGAACGAAGCTTTCCACCCATGTCCGGCGCATGCCGATACGAATCTGCAGCAAATTTTCGGGGATGTGTGGGAATGGACCGCGAGTCCGTATGTTGCCTATCCGGGGTATCGCCCACCCGCCGGCCCGGTAGGCGAATACAACGGTAAATTCATGTGCAACCAGATGGTATTGCGCGGGGGCTCCTGCGCAACGCCTGCGTCGCACCTCCGTGCAACGTATCGTAATTTCTTTCCACCCCAGGCGCGTTGGCAGTTTTCGGGAATCAGGTTGGCCGATGACAACATTTGAGCAAAGCTGCCTATCCGGGATCGCAGCCGAGGTGCTGGAAGGGCTCTCCCGCCCTCACAGGGCGCTGCCACCCAAACTGTTTTATGACGAACAAGGTTCTGCGCTATTCGAACAGATTACCTGCCTGCCGGAGTATTATCCGACCCGCACTGAAGCGGCGATATTGACGGCCAACGCGGATGAAATCTGTTCCCGGATCGGGAGTGACGTTTCCGTGAGTGAACTCGGTGCCGGCACAGCGACCAAGACGCGCATTCTGCTGAATTCATTGGTACGCCTCCAGCCCAGCGTGGACTATTTTCCTTTGGATGTATCGCATGCCGCTTTGCAACTGGCAAAAAACGAATTGAATGCGGATTTCGAGACGGTAAATGTCTACCCGCATGTCGGCGATTTCGAAGATTTGTCGTTTCTCGGCGCCCACGCATCACCTCGTCTCGTTCTGTATATTGGTTCAAGTATCGGCAATCTTGAGCAGAGCGACGCCATTGCGCTGCTTAAAAGCGTTGCTCGACATTTGTCCCCCGGCGACCATTTATTGCTTGGGGTGGATCTGGTAAAAGATCGCGATGTCCTCGTCGCTGCTTACGATGATCAGGCGGGTATCACCGCAGCGTTCAACAAAAATCTTCTGTCCCGCATAAATCGTGAGCTGGGCGGCAATTTTGATACCGACGCGTTTCAGCATGTCGCTTTATGGAACGAGTCCGCGGCACGCGTCGAAATGCACCTGGAAAGCACTCACACGCAACAGGTCAGAATCGATGCCCTGGACCAGACATGGTCCTTTTCCCGGGGCGAACGCATTCATACGGAAAATAGCTATAAATATACAGTCGAGCGTTTGGAAAACATGATGCGTAGCGGCGGCTTCGAAGTCGAACACACCTGGACCGATCCGCAAAGCTGGTTTGCCGTGAGCCTGGGCGTGATACGTGAAAGGGGTTCTACGCCCAAATCAACGGAATCTTTAAGTCATTGAGTTAAAAGTAGGCTATGTCTCTGTTAATTGTTGAACCGGCGTCATTCCCAGCGCAGCGCGCAAAATCACGCTCGGCGATAGAGCATCACGGAACGAGAGCGCGCCACGCTAGAGGGTGGCCTTCAATCGGTTATCGATGCCACTTGGCAGTGTGACGTGGGATTTATGTTATCGGGCCGCTACCGGCGCAAATCTTCGTGGCCGTACTGGGCGCCTCCAGCTTCACCTACGCCGCAGCGACCTGGACCCAATCCCTCCCCGACTGGATCGGTTCACACGTGCGCGCCTTTGGTTTTTTCCGCGGCGTGCCTGCGCTGATTGTGCCGGACAATCTGAAGTCGATCAGAACGATAGACGTCGATTCAGATCACGATAACGTGTCGGCAAATTCATGATTGACATTTCGGTGATGCGCCTCATCTGCGCGTACCGCGATGATGACATCGCGCAACCGCGCGTCGGGCGCGAGCTTCCAGTAGTCGATAGCGATCTTGGGCGCTGGAACATTGGCGTAGATGCCGTCGTCCACGCCAGCCAGATACTCGGTATAGCTATAAACCGCCTCTTCCTCCAAGTAACCCACGACACGATGCGCGGTCTTTGGCGAAATCAGGTAAAGCAGAAAAAAAGAATTATAGGAGGCGCCCTGCGCAAACAGGATCAGCAGTCGCTCGAGCTGCGAGGGCTGGGCAATATGCATAAAGGTCATCAAGTGCATGCGTTCATTCTCCGCTTCGTCCAGGAGTGTACGGATCCAGCCATGATCGCTTTCCATTCGGCGTAGCGCGCGCAGATGTTGCAGGGCACCGCCAACCATGCCCGGCACGGCAGCCACCGTTTCCAGCACAACCGCCCGATGGCCATATCGACGCGCGAAAAAAACATCAGCGAAAATCCGCAGAAATTTAACGAACGCATAAGCAATCCGGTCGCGAAAATCCCTGGGAACGTAGTGTCGCTCAAGCGGAGGTGTGACAGGCATATCTATACTCTGGTGAATTGTGGTGTGACGATCAGGCTATACGACTTCCGCATTCAGATGCCATAACATTCGCGCTCAACACCGACGCGCGTATGTCGACCAACGATTCGAAGAACACATACGGGTCAGCGCATAGTCTAAAGCCAGTATTCCCAGACTCGCGCCGCCATTTCTTTGAGGCGCAGACTGATGGATCTCTGCTCCCATTGTTCAAGCGCGATGGGGGCGGACGCGGCCAGGTCCGTCTCGAACATGGTCTGCATCTGCTTGCCAAATTCCTGCCCCAGAATGACGGCATTCACCTCCTCGTTGTGCAGGAGGCTGCGCCAATCCAGATTGGTCGATCCAATGGTCGACCATACGCCATCGATGAGCGCGGTCTTGGAGTGGAGCAAGGCGCCGCCGCGCTCGTAAATTTTCACGCCTGCGCCCAACAGCGTCGCATAGAACGAACGCCCCGCATGGAACACCAGCCAGGAATCCGTGTTGCTCGGCAGTATGATTTTCACGTCTACGCCACGTTGTGCCGCATCTTGCAGCGCACGGACCAATTGCGGATCTGGGACAAAATAGGCATTGGTCAAATGCACACGGGTTTCCGCGCAGTTGATCGCGGAAATCAACGTGACATAGATCAGGCTGTAAGCGTCGTCCGGCGAGCTACCGATGGCGCGCACCACCTCTTTGCCCTTGTTGCTCAGCGGCGGAAAAAATGTGCGCGGCCTCAGCGGTTCGCCCTTTTGCTTCTCCCACGTGGCCAAAAACAATTTCTGAAATTCACCGACGACAGGCCCCTCTAGCTGCAGATGCGTGTCGCGCCACGGTGGACTACCATCCGGACGCCACTTGGAGCGCAAACTGAACGATCCGCCCGAATAAACACTGCTGATGTTGATACCCCCCAGGAAAGCCGTCTGACCATCCACGATCAGCAGCTTGCGGTGATCGCGTTGGTTTAGCTCCCAGCCTTTCTTGGTGGTGAGTGGGTTAATCGGATTGAATTCCAGCACTTTCACGCCGCCGTCGGTGAGACGCGTGAAGAATTCCTTTGGCACATTCATCGCGCCCACGCTGTCGTAAATGAAATTGACCGACACGCCTTGGGCCTGTTTCTCGATCAACACATCCGCAAAGCGCTTGCCCACTTCATCGTCCTCGATGATGTACGTTTCCATATTGATGTGATCTTTGGCATTGCGAATCGCGGTGAACATCGCCTGAAAGGTCGCCGGACCGTCTTGCAACAGCACCACCTTGTTGCCCATCACCAATGGGCTGCCAACGATGGCCTCCTCGAGCGCCAGATGCCGATCGAAGATGCTGGTTTCCTTGCCGTCACGCTGGAGTCGGCTGAGGATCGCTTTACTTTGCTCGACAGTTAGCGGGCCACGTGCGCCCGCGAGCTGAACGGGAAGGGTCCGTTGAATTTCAAGATCTGGCGCAATGGTCGGTAGCAAGCTGTACCCGGTGAGTACAATAAATATCCAGACCACTATGCCTATTGAGATTTTGTTCGGCCTTCGGACTTTACTTCGTACGCTGAACAAGATCCTCTCCGGTTTCGAGTCATAGCGCCAGCATAGGCGCTTTTGTCCGGGCAGGATGTACGGCACCTAACATAGCTACCTACTGGTTGCGGGTTTTCCTTAGCGCATGAATTGGTAACTTCTCAAAAACTCAGGGCAAACCCGCCGCCGAAACGCGTTCGCGGAGGATGTCAGCAAGCGGAGGAATGCTGTTAGTCAACGATACACGGTCCGTTAAATATTTCCAAAATGAGAGGCCGAGTTTTCGGGCCCCGGTTCAAATCAGGGTACCACTAAGGTGCCGTCATAGCCCGCTGCTTATCACTCAACGCCTTCAATTAATTGCCGTTTTCCGGTTGGCATACGCTCGTTTACTGGTACCCAAAACACACCGTTTTTGAACCGTGCCGTGGATTTTTGGAAAAATGGAGCTGTAGAGTAGACCGATTTCTCCCAACACAGAATATCCATCCCCGCTACGAAATCTTTTAGGGTACGCCTTGCCG
>JANOTC010000581.1:0-8415 GCA_031416175.1 Gammaproteobacteria bacterium | reverse complement strand
CCGCTGATTGATCTCACCGCCACGGCGAGCGATTGGTTGTCTGTTCAGTCCGCGCCGCCGAGCGGGTTGGTCTGGTTCTTATTGGTGAGCTTTTGCAACGGCATCGTAATCGAGATCGGCCGCAAATTACGCGCACCGACGGATGAAGAAGTCGGCGTCGAAACGTACACGGTGTTGTGGGGGCGCAAACGTGCGCCGCTAATATGGCTTGCTGCATTAGGCGTGACGGCATTCTTCGCCCTGCAAGCGGCGCATGCGATTGATTATTTCATGCCAATCGCGGCCGTGCTCACGCTCTTGTTAGTGTTGGCCAGTTGGCGTGCCTGGGTGTTTATGCGAAGCCCAATCACGGCGAACGCTAAGTGGTTTGAGCGACTGGCCGGCATTTGGACACTCGCTATGTATTTGTCTTTGGGGGCGTTACCGCTTTTATGGAAACTTTGACCCTTCCGCCCTTTGTGCGCGGCCCTGAGAGCGAAGACCACAGTCAGTTCGGTGGTAAAGCACGCGCGCTAGCAGCGCTAGTTGATAGTGGTCTGCCAATTCCGTCGTGGTTCGTTATTTTGCCGTCGGCGTTCGATGCGACTTTATCTGCTGAGCAACGCGTCGCACTATCACTGGCCGAGGACGATTCCCGTATCCAACAGGTGTTAGCGACGTTGTCACCGAGTGGGCCGTGGGTGGCCGACGTGCAACACGCGCTCGCTGATCTCTGCGCGGACGGCGTTCGCGTGGCCGTGCGCTCCTCTGCGCTTGATGAAGATGGTGTGGCGCATTCATTTGCGGGCCAGCTTGAAAGTTATTTATTCGTAGAGCCTGCGCAGGTGCTCGCGCGCGTGTTAGACGTGTGGCGTTCCGGTTTTAGTGAACGCGTTTTCACCTATCGACGTGAGCGTGGAATCGCAGGGTTGCCACAGGCGCCTGCCGTGTTAGTGCAGCGTATGGTGGTGGCGCACGCGGCGGGTGTCGCGTTTGGTGCAGACCCAGTAAGTGGTCGGCGCAGTCGTTCCGTGGTGAGCGCCGTGTACGGTTTAGGAACGGCCTTGGTCTCCGGTGACGCCGATGCTGACACCTATCATGTTGACAGAAACGGTGAGATTGTTGTACGTGAAATTGCACACAAAGAGTTTGCGCATCGCTATGCGGCGAACGTTCCCGAAGGCGTGTCTAATGTGGCGGTGTCTGAGGCGTTGGCAAATTCGCCCGCGCTGAGTGACAGCCAAGTGCGCGACGTGGCGGCGCTGGTGCAATCGACATCACGACTCTTTGGCTGTCCGCAAGACATCGAGTGGGCACTGGAAAACGGAAAACTGTTTCTATTACAGTCTCGACCCATCACCTCCATCACATCGCTTGCCGACTTGGATGGCGCCTTAAACCTGTGGGACAACAGCAATATTGCCGAGAGTTACGGTGGCATTACAACGCCACTCACGTTTTCATTCGCACGGCGGGCCTACGAAGAAGTTTATCGACAATTCTGTTATCTCATGCGCGTTCCCACGGCAGATGTCGCGGCGCAAGCCGTCACGTTTCGGCGCATGTTAGGACTGGTGCGTGGGCGAGTGTATTACAACTTATTGTCTTGGTATCGCGTATTAGCCACGCTGCCAGGTTTCGCTATGAATCGTCGCTTCATGGAACAAATGATGGGCGTGAAAGAAGGATTACCGGCGGAAATGCTTGCAGAGTTTGGCACTGCCAGTTTTAGCGCGCGGTTGCGTGACAGCGTACGATTCGCGCGTACTTTGGTGGGCTTGGTGGCCAATCATTGGAGCTTAAGCCGCCGTATCAAAGAGTTTTACCTGCGTTTGAATCATGCATTGGCGCCGCGCGCTGTAGAAACCTTGCGTGCCGATGAATTGGCAACCTATTACCTTGATTTAGAGCGGCAGTTGTTAACACGTTGGGACGCGCCGCTGGTTAACGATTTTTTCGCCATGATTTTCTACGGTGTTTTGCGCGCGCTGGCAGCGAAGTGGTGTGCAGATACAGCGGGCAATTTGCAAAACGATTTACTCTGTGCCGAGGGTGGCATGGTCAGCACCGAACCTGCCCGTCGCGTACGCGAGATGGCGGAAATTGCGGCGCATATACCGGCGTTGCGCCAGGCGTTATGCGACGCGCCGCTTCCCATGCTTCGTCGCGCCATTGTCAAGGCACCTAACTTCAATGTTGCCTACGAATCCTATCTGGCCAAATTCGGCGACCGTTGCCTAGATGAACTCAAGCTCGAATCCGCCACCTTGCTCGATGACCCCTTACCGTTATTGCGCTCCGTGGGTCAATTCGCTATGCGCATGAGTGAAGGTCCGGTACCGGCAGGTATCGAGATGGAACTTCGCCTCAGCGCAGAAAAGCGCGTGAGTGAGGCATTGGCCAGTCGACCCATTCGTCGCGTCGTGTTCGGCTGGGTGCTAAAGCACACGCGTGCTCGCGTGCGCGACCGTGAAAATCTGCGCTTCGAACGCACGCGATTATTTGGTTTGGTTCGACGCATTTTTGTCCAAATCGGTCGCCGTTTTCACGCGGACGGATTGTTAGACACCGCGCGCGATATCTTCTACCTAGAAATTTACGAAGTCATTGGATTTATCGACGGCACCGCGACCACGACCGATCTCAAAGGATTAGTGGCGTTACGTCGGCGCGAATTCGACAGTTACCGAACGATGGCCGTGCCGGATGACAGATTTGACACGCGTGGCGTCGTACATCAAGGAAATCGCTTTCAGGCAGCAACAGCGGCCGCTCCAGTGACGGGGGATATGCTAACGGGTATTGGTTGCTGCCCTGGCCTTGTGCGTGGCCGCGTTCGCGTGATAACGGACCCCCGTGGCGCGAGTTTGCAACGCGGCGATATATTAGTCGCGGAGCGCACCGACCCCGGTTGGATCATGCTCTTTCCCGCCGCCGCTGGCATTCTTGTGGAGCGCGGTAGTCTCTTGTCCCATTCGGCTATCGTCGCACGTGAATTAGGAATACCCGCCATTGTCTCGATAGCGGGCATCACGCGTTGGTTGCGTGACGGTGATTGGGTCGAATTCGACGGTTCTACCGGAAAAGTGTGGCGCGTGGCGCCAGAGGAAAAAAATGTCTAGTGAAGCCGCCCAGCACGCGGATTTTTCCGCGATTCGATATGCGCAAGTGTGGGAAGATGCCGACATCCTTGTGCCCGCGCTCGCGATTAAGCCCGATTCGGTGGTGTTGTCGATCGCCTCCGCCGGTGACAACGCGTTGGCGCTGTTAGCGCAAAATCCAGCGCGTGTCATCGCGCTCGATCTCAATTCGGCGCAACTGGCATGCCTTGCGCTACGTGTGGCCGCCTACAGTACGCTTGAACACAGTGAGCTGTTAGAGTTGATGGGCTCGCGCCCGAGCACGCGTCGCGATGCGCTATACCAGCGTGCACGTAAAAATTTGGACGAGGCATCACGCCGTTTCTGGGATGCCCACCCACTCGAAATTGCCGCAGGCATCGGCGGCGCCGGGAAATTTGAACGCTATTTTGCTTTGTTTAGGGAGCGCATTTTACCGCTGGTACACCGCCGCGCCACAGTAGAGCGCTTGCTCGTTGGCGGCACACTGCAACAGCGGCAAGCTTTCTACGATGGCACTTGGAATAATTGGCGTTGGCGCTTACTTTTCAGCGTATTTTTTTCACGCTATGCCATGGGGCGACTCGGGCGCGATCCGTCGTTTTTTCGCTACGTCGAAGGCTCGGTTTCCGACCGCATTCTTGCACGCACGCGTTATGCATTAACGGCGTTAGACCCATCGAAAAATCCGTATTTGCAGTGGATTTTGACTGGCACGCACACGAGCGCCTTGCCCTATGCCCTGCGCCCCGAACATTTCGAGTCGATTCGCGCCAATCTGCATAAACTCGAATGGCACCAGCAACCCGTTGAAGATTTTTTAGACAAATTCGGCGCGTTAAAAATAGACGCTGCCAACTTGAGTGACATTTTCGAATACATGTCCGAGGAAAATACTGAACGCTTATTGAGTCGTTTAGTGCAGGCCGCGCGTCCGGGTGCACGATTTGCCTATTGGAATATGCTGGCACCGCGTCGACGCCCTGAAACCTTAGCGTCTGTATTGCGACCGTTAGCAGCAGAAGCGGACGCATTATTTGCCCAAGATAACGCGTTTTTTTACAGTGCGTTTGTACTTGAAGAAGTCGTCGGATGATTTCGCCTTGGGGCGGGATGGCCATTGTGCTCGCCGCGTTAGGGGCGTTGTTTGGCGTGCTGGGTTGGTATCAGCGCTGTTTTTCCCCTGCACCTGAATTGCCGCGCAAATTTATGCACATCGGCATGGGTGTGGTAACGCTCTCATTCCCCTGGCTATTTGAAAGCGCTTGGCCCGTGATCACACTGGCGCTGTTAGCCGTAGCCGCCTTGTTAGGGGTGCGCCTGCTTCCCACATTGCGCAACGGCGTGGGGGACGTGCTCCATGCCGTTGAGCGCGAATCGTTAGGCGAAGTTTATTTTCCCTTGTCGGTTGCCATCGTGTTTTGGCTTGCCAAAGGCGAAGCCATCCTTTTCACCGTTCCCATTTTAATCCTGACGTTCGCGGACGCACTTGCTGCCCTTATTGGCGTGCGCTATGGGCAATGGCTTTACACAACGGCGGAAGGCTATAAGAGTGCCGAAGGTTCCTTGGCATTTTTTATCGTCGCCTTTTTGAGTGCGTTCATACCGCTGGTGGGGTTTAGCGATGTGGGTAGCGTAGAGGCGGCATTGATCGCTGTCGTTCTTGGTCTGCTTGTAATGATTCTCGAAGCTATCGCCTGGCGTGGCCTCGACAATCTATTTATTCCACTCGGCGGGTTTGTCTTTCTCAAAGTGTATGCGGAGATGAGTGTTGCCGATTTACTGCCGCGTTTGTTAGTGTTGCTGGCATTGATTGGTTTTGTCATTTATTGGCGGCGACGCACCACACTCAATGATAGCGCGGCGCTCGCCGCCGCCTTGGCGGGTTACGTGTTTTGGGCGTTGGGGGGGTGGCAATGGTTAGTTGCGCCGCTGTTGTTACTCATTGCCTATCCCGCCTTGTCGCCCCGTAATGACGCAAATCGCGAACGCATTCACGACACGCGTTCTGTCATTAGCGTGGTAAGTGGTGGCTTGGTTTGGGTGTTTTTGGCGAAGAGTTTGGATCGACCGGAATGGCTCTATTTAGCCACCGCCGTCTTTGCGTCGCATTTGGCGGTCGTCGCCGTTGCGCGCTTGCTGCATCAATATCCTGACTGGCCACATTTTGCCGTGTTGCTAACGTGTATCATAAACGCGTGGATGGTTATTTTTGGGTCGTGGTTGTTGTTGGATGTTTTTGGAACGCCAAACTGGGCGTTTGCGTTTATGGGTTTGGCGAGTACTGCGCTTGCCGTCATCACATTTTATAGATGGCAACCACGCGTTACCGATTGCCCCAATGACGCGCCGCGTTGGTGGCGACAAGGGCTGGTCGCATTCGGCGCCTCAGCCTTAACAGGCGTTGCCAGTGGGTCGTTTATATGAATGTTTTTACAATAGAAAACTGTTATGAAAGCACGGCGCTAGCGCCTTACAGTGGCACGCCGCTTTACCGTGGGTTTGATTCAGAATCCTTGGCAGCGCAACAAGTTGACCAGCACTGCCTTGCGTTTGACGTGAATGGCCCGGCGGCGCGTGCTTCGCTATGGTGGCAACATGTTCCACAAATGGAACAGGAGCGTTTAGGCGTGATTGGGCATTACGCTGCGTCAAACGACGTAGCGGCGCAAACGCTGTTAGCACATGCATTGTCGGTACTGCGTAGCCACGGTTGCACGCGTGCCGTAGGCCCCATGGATGGCAACACGTGGCGACGTTATCGCTTTGTAACAGCGCCAGGAAGTGAGCCACCATTCGCGCTCGAACCGGAAAATCCGCCTACGTATCCGCTACAATGGAGCGCCGCAGGCTTCGCACCCCTAGCCGAATATAGCTCGGCATTAACCTCCGATTTAGCACAGCCCGACGCCCGGATTCCGCGCACGCTTACGCGCCTTCACGAAGAAGGCGTCCACGTAAGGATGTTTGACCCTTCGCGTTTTCAAGAAGAACTATTAGCTATCTATACCGTTTCCGCACAAAGCTTCACACGAAACTTCCTCTACACGCCGTTAGCTGAGGCGGATTTTCTTCAACAATATCGCAAATTAAAGGCATACATTAAGCCGGAGCTGACCTGGATGGCGGAAGTGGACCATCAGCCCGTCGGATACGCATTCGGCCTGCCCGACTTGGCGCAAGCTCAGCGCGGTGTGCCCGTGAATACGGTAATTGTTAAAACAGTGGCGGTGCTTCCTGCGCGACGTTACGCGGGGTTGGGTGCCGTGTTAGTTGCGCAAGTGCAGAACTCGGCGCATCAACTTGGTTTCACGCGGGCGATTCATGCGCTGATGTACGCGTCTAACAATTCGCGCAATCTCAGCGCTGTGTATGCGGCACCCATGCGTGGCTACACCTTGTATTCGCGTCGGCTCGACGGATGAATTTGGTGGCGTTACTCGATGGGCAGGCCCACGCGCGACCGCAGGCACCCGCCATCATTGATCACCAGGGTGGACGCGAGCGTGTCATGACATTTGCTGAGTTACGCGAACGCAGTCAACAGCTTGCCGCCATGTGGCACGCACGCGGTGTGCGTGCGGGCGATCCAGCGTTAGTGTTTCAGCCTATGTCTGCCGAACTTTACGTGGTGCTCGTCGCACTATGGCGCCTCGGTGCGGTGGCGATGTTTCTCGATCCGTCAGCAGGGCAGAAATATTTGGAGCGTTGCTGTTCTTTACTCGCGCCACGCCTGTTAGTCGCTTCAGCGCGTGCTCATCTCTTGCGCTTCACTTCGCCGCCGTTACGTCGTATTCCGCGAAAATTTGTCATTGGCTGTTGGGTGCCGGGTGCGGAACGTGTATCTGCCGCCGCAAGCTTCGCGCCACGAACGGAATTGGAGCCGGTCAATCTTGATACGCCTGCCTTGGTGACGTTCACGAGCGGCAGCACTGGTCTGCCGAAGGCCGCTGTGCGTACGCATGGATTTTTGCAGACACAACACGCCATTTTGGCGCGCCATCTTACTCTCGCGCCGGGCGATATCGATCTTTCGACTCTGCCTATTTTTGCGTTGGCGAACTTGGCTAGTGGCGTCACCAGCGTGATACCCGTCGGCGATTTACGTCGCATTGGTGCAATAAACGCGGCGCCGATATTCGCGCAAATCGAACGCTGGGGCATCACTCGTAGCGCCGCGTCACCGGCATTTTTTGAATGCCTTTGTGAGTACGGTCAGCAATCCCAGCGAAGTTTGCCAACACTGCGTACTGTGCACACCGGTGGCGCGCCGGTGTTTCCACCTTTGCTTGCGCGTTTGCAACGCGTTGCGCCGAAAGCGCACGTGCATGCGGTATATGGATCAACCGAGGCTGAGCCGATCGCGCACATGGCTATTGAAGAAATCGGGCAGGATGAACAAGCCGCGATGGCGGGAGGCGCCGGTTTGTTAGTGGGCGTACCCGTGCCGGAAATTGATGTGCGCATTTTACCGGCACGGAATGGTCAGCCGTTGCCCCCGTATACCGCAGAAGCGTTTGCTGCTGACTGTTTGCCGACTAAGGTGCCTGGCGAAATTGTCGTGCAAGGCGAGCATGTGCTCGGAGGCTATTTGAACGGCCAAGGCAATGCGGAAACCAAGTTTGATGTAGACGATACCCGTTGGCACCGGACTGGCGACGCAGGCTACTTCGATGAGGCAGGTCGATTGTGGTTACTCGGACGCGTGAACGCCAGAATCTCGGATGAACACGGCGAATTGTATCCATTTAGTGTTGAATGTGCGATTTCTAGCATAACGGGTATTAGGCGCTCTGCGCTCATACATTGGCAGGGGCGACGCGTATTGGTGTTGGAGCTGCGTGCGGGGCATTTCGATGTCGAGTGGGTGCGCGATCAGCTTGCTTGGGCTAAGCTTGACGTCATTCATGTCACGCCAACAATACCCGTTGATGCGCGTCACAATGCGAAAATAAACTATCCCGCGTTAGAGGCATTGTTGGCGAAAGAGCTCACCTCGATTCCATCTAATGGGTTGTCGACCAAAGCGTAGCCCTGTAGAGTAGGGTGGTCCAAATCAATACGATCCAAGCTTGTTTACGACGTTGCGTGGGGGAAGCTTTAAAGTTCATGGTTATTATTTCGTAAGTTCGATGAACTAGAACGCCATACTTGCTTCATGTTTTAATACAAATTTTTTTATACAAATTCTTTACTTCCGTAAACAGCGTTAGACAGCCGACTAAAACTAAATTGGTTTGAAGATAAAGTCTATTCAAACGCTAACGTTATTGAGAGTCACGTAATGGCGCAGATGCCTAAACTACTGCGGTCACGC
>JANOTC010000580.1:0-8978 GCA_031416175.1 Gammaproteobacteria bacterium | reverse complement strand
TCGCGGACAACGCGTTTTATAGTTTTAAACGATTATTTGAGATTTGCCAAACAGATAATGCGTTCAAAAGTCGCCTTTTTGTAGCAATTGACGGCCAGACACTTACGCAGGCGCAACTTGCCAGCAATTACAATACGATTGCCGAGTGCGCATACCTAAAATTCACTATTAAGCCATATTTCGTGCCGCAAATAGTAGAAGATGTCGACTTGTGTTCACGCGTAATGCCACCCAATTCAGGTTGGAGAATGATCACCGATGAGGACGTTATATCTTGGGGAAACCCCGTCTTTCAATCGTTTTCTAAAACTCTAAATTCGGCTGCGTCTAATAACGGATATGAAATGGGAACATTTTATTTTTCCGCAGCGACGTATATTAGAACCGCGACTGGGCTAAAAATCGGCGTGCTTTACCCGAATATCGGTGTACCGGACCGGATTGTCGATCTTCCTAGCGACAACAACAGTGTTGGGCGCACGCTTCATCAGGAGAGTGTCAATTTGGTAGTGGGTCCCAACAATCAACGAGATAATGTTTCAATAACGTTACGTTGCGTGAAGACTAATTAATAGTTAGTCCGCTACTTATTCATTGCGCTATGCATGATTAGGCGCCGGACTGATTGGAATATGCCAACTGACCACCATCAATTCTGTACCCGAGTGGTCGACTAGTTCAAACAGGGTGCGCAGGGTCAAGCAATTATCGCCATCCCTGCCGAAGAGACACCGCAGAAGTCTTGTGAAACCACGCCCACAGGCAAACCTATGAGCGTGGTTGAAAAGTTGAAGGCCTAGTTTTCCATCATGCCCATTTTATGTTTGGACATCATGTGCTTCATTTTTTCCCGTTGTTCTTTGCTCAAAACGTCGGTGACGCGATTCGTGGCTTCAATTGACAACTCAATCATTTGTCGGCGAATGTCGAAGATTTGGCCGTAAACCTTGCCAATTTCTTTCGCGTCGCGCTTGTCTTGCTTATACATATCTAGCAATTTGTCGGAAAGATCACCAATCTTGTCGTTGAGATCTATTTGCTTGTGTTTGTTTTCGCGCTGAATGTCGCGGACTTGTTTGCGTTGCTCAAGGGTCAAATCCAACATGGCGAGCATGCGCATGCGCTGGCTGGCCATGGCGCCGCCTTCGCCTGATTCCCAGCCACCACCGCCGCCACTCGAACCCCAGTCGCCTTTATCTTTGCCGCCCATCATGTCCCCGTGGTCCATGCCATGGCCTTTGTCCTTGCCATGCATCATGTCCATGCCGTGTCCGCTGCCCATATCCATCGACTTGCCATCGCCTTTGCCGTGATGCATGTTTTCGGCAAATGCCGGTGCGCCTGCAAGCAAACAGGCAATTCCTGCCGCGATAAGACTTCGTTTCGCCTTGATCATGTTAATCCTCCGTTAAAGCATAAATGTAACAACGGGGCGAATTCGCCGCGTTGAGTTTTTTTCCTGAACGTTGCAAGGCACGTTGCGGATGGTTGCACAAGCACACCTTGCACCAGAAGTGCCTGATGCTCCCTGTGTTATCCAGTGCAAGTGTAGACCATCACCCTCTGAGTAGCACCGCTTCGCCGTGCTCTAGCGCCTCGGGCTTGCCATACAACACAACGACATCGCCCCCTTTTAACGGGTGGGTGAAATTGGCAGGTGGAATCGTTTGATGGTCACGACGGATGGCGGTGACTGTCGCGCCGAATTCTGAAAGTCCAATGTCGTTCAGTTGTTTTCCCACGGCAAACGCCCCTTCGGTCAACGTCACACTGTGTAGACCTTCGCGCATTGCATCTGGTTCGCTCAAGTCGGCAATTTCTTGCCCATGAAAAAATTGCCTTAGCAATGAATAGCGACTGTTGCGTGCATCTTGCACATGGCGGGTGATGCGTCGCATCGGTACGTCGAGCAGAAGGAGTAGATACGATGAAAGCATTAAACTCGCTTCCAACGTCTCTGGAACTACTTCGGTCGCGCCGATTTCTTGCAAACGTTCCAAGTTGGCATCATCGCGTGTGCGTACCAAAATTGGGATCTCCGGCCGAATTTTTCGAACTTGGGAGATGATTTTGACTGTGCTGTGATAGTCGTCATAACTAATGACCAACACCCGCGCTTCGCGAATTCCTGCCGCTTCTAAAATGGAGGGTTGGCTGGCATCGCCGTAGGTAACATTTTCGCCCGCTTGGCGCGCTTCACGTACACGGACAGGGTCAAGATCGAGGGCAATATATTTGAAGTTTTCTGCCGTCAAAAAGCGGCTGATATTTTGTCCAATGCGCCCGTAACCGCAAATAAGCACATGCTCTTTTAAAGCTTTGGCGCGGTGCGCAATTTGTTGAATATTGCGTTCGCGATCACCGCCGTAGCTGGTGGTGAACACCCATTTGGCGATGGCGCCGTTGTTCTTAATCAGAAACGGGCTAAGGGCCATGCTAAATATCACGCTGGCCAACACGACTTGTGAAGACTGCAGACTGATAACTTCACCGCCGACGGCCAAGGCGATTAGAGCAAAACCAAATTCGCCACCTTGGGCCAAAATTAATCCTGTGCGCAGGGCGACCCCGTTTTCTGCGCCACCAATTCGGCACAAGCCGAAAACAAGGGCGATTTTCAACGTCACTATGCCGATGAGAACTAGCAGTACCTGCGGGAGAATATCAGGCAGCGTATTCACATTTAAAAGCATGCCTATGGTGACAAAAAATAAGCCGAGCAACACATCGCGAAACGGTCGAATATCGGCTTCGACTTGATGCCTAAACTCTGTTTCACCTACCATCATGCCCGCGAGGAACGCACCTAAGGCTAGTGATAATCCAGAAAGATCTGTGATCCAAGCGGCGGCAAGCGAGAACAACAACACCGCCAAGGTAAACAATTCGGAGGAGTGCGCTTTGGCGATGACGTGAAAAAGTGGCCGTAGCATCCAATGGCCTAGCGCTAACATGATGGCGATAACCACAGCGCCTTTTACGAAGGCGAGCGCGAGATCCAGCGCGACAGAATTGTCGGCTTGACCTGATAACGCAGGAATCAAGATCAAGAAAGGAATAACAGCCAGATCTTGAAATAGGAGAATGCCAATGGAAAAGCGTCCATGGCGCGAGTTCAGCTCAAGCTGTTCGGCAAGTTGTTTGACGACAATGGCGGTGGAAGACATGGCAATGGTGCCACCGATTATGACGGAGGCAGCGGCGCTAAAGTCGAATAGCCAGGCAATCAAGGCAACGAAAGCGGTGGTAATAAGCACTTGTGCGCCGCCGAGGCCGAGCACTTCGCGACGCATGGCGATGAGTTGCGGTAAGGAAAATTCGAGCCCCACCGTGAAAAGTAGAAACACGACACCAAATTCCGCCAAGGTGCGCGTATTGGCTGTGTCGCTTACCCAGCCCCAACCGTGAGGTCCGACCAATAAACCGACAAACAAATAGGCGAGCACGGGTGGCAAATTGAAACGACGGAAGGCAACGACCGCTACCACTGCGGTCATCAGTAAGATCACAATTTCGCCGAGCACTGCGTGTTCCATAGGCGAGTGAGCTTAGCATGGAAAGATGACGGTTGCTTTTCTGTGTGTAGTTACTAATATAGGCTACCCAGATTGGCGTATTCCGGCACGTGTCTCGTCGACATTTACGAGTTACTACTTAGTAACAAGGGCCGGGTCGTAGGGAAACTCGCGTCGAACCGCACCAAAAGATTACGGTTTGGCGTTTCACTGGTATGATGGCACCTAGCCCAGCAATGGCTGGAAAAAGCGGCGCGTGCCGGTCAGCGGCAAGCACAAACGCGTTTGGGTTGGACTTTTAGTGAAAATTAATAATGTTAGAAAGTGTAGCCGTTACGGCGGCACAATGTTTGGCTGAAGCAGATCCGTTAACGAAAGTGGCGCGAGTCGCTCAAATGGCGACAGATTGGGCGGCCAATAATTTAAGCCTAGATGCCAGTGGGCGTATTCACCCGGTGGATGAGCCGGGGCGACCGTTGCGACCGTTGTTGGTCGATCCGAAAGATGTGCCG
Source organism: Gammaproteobacteria bacterium (assembly GCA_031416175.1). GTDB lineage: Bacteria > Pseudomonadota > Gammaproteobacteria > S012-40 > S012-40 > JANOTC01. The sequence goes on along the minus strand of JANOTC010000580.1, from coordinate 4,951 downwards.
CGTCGAAAAATCACCGGCGTGCATGGCCATGCCGCGTTCATTCACGCTGTGGTACATATCGAATTTAACGCAATTAACTTGGCCTGCGATGCGTTGCAGCGATTTCGTGATATGCCTCGGGAGTATTACGGCGATTGGATCAACGTCGCGAAAGAAGAGTCCGAGCATTTCTGCCTACTCAAAGACTATTTGCACGATTTAGGTTACGCCTACGGCGATTTCGAGGCACATAACGGACTGTGGGAAATGGCGGTGAGCACAGCGGACGATGCCCTTACCCGTATGGCGCTCGTGCCGCGCGTTTTAGAAGCGCGCGGGTTAGATGTTACACCCGGTATGATTGAACGCTTGCGGCAATCTGACCACACACGTGCCGTCGAGATCTTGGAAATTATCTATCGTGATGAAGTTGGCCACGTTGAAGTGGGCTCGCGCTGGTTCAATTACCTCTGCGCACAACAGGGGCGCAATCCCGATTCCACCTTTCAATATCTCATCGAAACGCACGCAGCGGCCAAATTGTGTCCGCCGTTTAATCGTGAGGCGCGCGGCCGCGCTGGCTTTTCCGAAATTGAACTAGACTATTTGGCGGAACGCATTGGATGGCGCAATAAATGAACAGGACCCGTGTATTCATCATTATCGCGATGATGGTGCTGAGCGCATGCGCGACGACCCAACCTGCGCAAACCCCCGCCACGGCAACCGTTCCGAATGAAAAAGGTTTCTTAGTCTGGCTCGATGAACGCCTGCCCGATGGCGAACAACGGCACGTGCGCATGGTCGTCACCGACCGTTTTATGCGCATGGATGACGGCCAAGCCAATGCGGATTATGTGTTATTGGATCGGCGTGCACACCGCGCCTATAACGTCGTTCATGCTGACCAAAGTATTCGGGTGATGGGTGATGCCAAGCCGCCAGCGGTCGCGTTGCCAACCCCACCGGTTTGGACCGAAAGCGCGGAGCCAAGTCATGTGTTAATGCGTAGCGATACGCCCAATGCGTTAACAGCGCAACACTACGCCTATAGCCTGGCTGGCGCGGCCTGTTACCACGTAGTCACGGTGGACGGATTATTGCCAGAAGTGTTAGCGGCATGGCGGGATTATAAAAAGATACTCGCGCAGGAATTGGCCCAGACATATGATCCCGTCATAGATGGCGCGGATCCCTGCCGTGCTGCCGCTGAGATTCTGTCATCGGCAGAGCTTCTAGAGCACGGTTTTCCGCTACGCGAGTGGAGCGAGTACGGCTCTAGCCGTTTTGTGCAGGGCTATCGCTGGGATATGAAATTTGATAGTAAACTCTTCGAATTGCCGAGTAATTATAAGCGCTATCAATTTAGCGCCGGTGCCTTGTAATCTTATTTAATAAGACGCCGTGCGCTGGCCTGATCGTTTGGGATATTCGTAGTAATGTTAAGACTGACCGAAATTAAATTGCCGCTTGACCATGCGGAAAATGAACTGAACCTCGCCATTCACGAACGGCTCCGCCTGAAAACCGGCGATTTGATTAGCTATTCAATTATTCGCCGTGGCTATGATGCGCGCAAGCCTGATCGAATCCTCTTTATTTACACACTGGATGTTAGCGTAAAAGACGAAGCCCTTGTGTTGGCCCGGTTCCATGATGATCGTCACGTTAGCCTTGCGCCCAATATGCGCTACCAGTACGTCACCAGCGTGCCGAGAGCAGGCGCCCTGCGCCCCATAGTGATTGGCTTTGGCCCGGCAGGTATTTTCGCTGCGTTGCTGCTAGCACAAATGGGCTTGCGTCCCATCGTATTAGAGCGTGGCAAGGCAGTGCGTGAACGCACCAAAGATACCTTTGCCTTGTGGCGCCAACGCATTCTTAGCCCCGAATCTAATGTGCAATTTGGTGAAGGCGGCGCGGGCACGTTTTCGGATGGCAAGCTACACAGCCAAATTAAAGATCCAAAACTGCGTGGCAGAAAAGTGCTCGATGAATTTGTTAAAGCCGGGGCACCGCCGGAAATTCTTTACGTCAGCAAGCCACACATCGGCACGTTTAAGTTAGTGACTGTCGTGGAGAAAATGCGCGCGACGATTGAAGCGCTTGGCGGCGAGATTCGCTTCCAGAGTCGCGTCGAAGATCTTGACATTGAAGGCGGTCAGGTGCGCGGAGTCGTGCTCGCGGGCGGCGAACGAATCGCCGCTGATCACGTGGTTTTGGCGGTTGGCCACAGTGCGCGTGACACCTTTCAAATGTTAGTGGAGCACGGTGTGCATGTTGAGCCTAAGCCGTTTTCCATTGGCTTTCGCATTGAGCACCCGCAGTCGTTAATTGATAGCGCCCGATTTGGCAGAAACGCGGGAAATCCCTTGCTAGGCGCGGCGGACTACAAACTGGTTCACCATGGTAGTAACGGCCGATCTGTTTACAGTTTTTGCATGTGCCCAGGCGGTACGGTCGTCGCTGCCACAACGGAAGTGGGCAGCGTGGTGACGAACGGAATGAGCCAATATTCACGTAACGAACGAAACGCCAATAGCGGCATCGTCGTCGGCATTACACCGAACGATTATCCCGGTGGGGCGATGGCGGGGGTGGCGTTTCAACGTTTCTGGGAAGAACGCGCCTATGAACTCGGTGGGCGGAATTATTCTGCACCCGCGCAATTGGTCGGGGACTTTTTAGCGGGGCGACCTTCTACGCAACTGGGTTCAGTGTTGCCATCGTATACACCCGGCGTACATTTATGCGATTTAAGCACGGCCCTGCCTGACTATGCGATAGCCGCCATTCGGGAAGCGTTACCTGCATTTGAAAAGCAAATTAAAGGCTTTTCCATGCACGATGCGGTGCTGACGGGTGTGGAAACACGCACTTCTTCGCCACTAAGAGTAACTCGCCAAGACGACGGCCAGAGCGTCAATACGCGCGGGCTTTATCCGACTGGCGAAGGCGCGGGTTATGCGGGCGGCATTTTGTCTGCCGCCGTCGATGGCATTGAAATGGCCGAGGCGGTCGCTTTGAATATGGCCAAGGCTTAACGTTTTTTCTTTTGGCTCATGGCTTTTACAACACCTTTGCCAAGCCGCACTTTAAGGCCACCATTGACGAGCGTAAACGACGTATCCAAGCGCAAGCCGGTTTGGCCTAATAACATTAAATCACTGCACAAAATGGCCGTGTGCCAGCCCATGCATTTGCTGCGCAAGACATTGCCAAATTGTGCGTATAAATTGCGCAAGTCTTTGTTTGCGCTGAGGCGAACGCCGTAGGGCGGATTGGTGACAAGGGTGCCCAGCGCCGCTGGGGGTTCCAGCGCTGAAACCGCCTGACAACGAAAATCAATATGTTGTAAAACACCTGCCCGTTCGGCATTTTGCTGAGCCATCGCGATGGCGCCTGCGTCCCGATCCGATGCCAAAATCGGCGGAATTTCACGGGATGACGGCGTGTTCGCGTCGGCTTGCACGGCATTCCAATGTGTTTGATTGAAGCCGGGCCAGTCCATAAAGGCGAAGCGACGATGTCGCCCAGGTGGCAGACCCAACCCCAAAAGCGCCGCCTCAATCGGGATCACACCCGAACCGCAAAACGGGTCAATTAAAGGCGTGCTCGGGTCCCAATCGCTCGCCAACACGATGGCGGCTGCCAAAGTCTCACGTAAAGGCGCTTTCGCCAAGGCTTGACGATAACCGCGCCGGTGCAGCAATTCACCAGAGGAGTCGATGCTGATGGTGCATTCGTCGTCGACGAGGCGCACTAACACTAATTGCGGAGGATTAGCGGTTTCTTCTTCGCCTGGTTTTTGTTCGGCGACATTGCCACCCAAGCTGTCCGCAATAGCGCCGAAAATGCGTTCTACCACCGCGCCGGAATGGTACAACTTGGAGTGTTGACAGGCAGCACGAACCGCAACTGCCTGGCCAGGAACCAAATAGCGCGCCCAGTCTAAACGGCTAGCCTTTTTGCGCAGTTCTGGAAACGCCTTAGCGTGAAAACTGCCCAGGCGCAGTAATACGCGACTCGCTGTGCGCAGATGTAAATTGGCGCGGTATAAGGCGGCTAAATCGCCGGTAAATGCGATACCACCGACATCAGCAGACGCCGGGACGACGTTTCCGGGCGTGGGAGTAACAGGCGCTTCGGCGATCAAATTCAGCATGCGCAGTTCGCGGGAGGCAAGCGCTTCGAGGCCGGGCGCAGTGACGGCGAAATAGGAATTCAATGAAATTACTCCGGATAAGGCGAGGCACGCTAGGGGGCGAATTGTAGCGCGAAAACGGACTTATATTTCTAAGGTGAGGGTTTACGTGTCATTAAGATTTAAAGCGGGCGATATTTACTTGCTTTGATTTTTTTTTCAAGAGGTTCAGCAGGTTTATTCCAAGATGAAGTTTTCATCCATTCTAGGAAATCTTCTGACGCCAGCGGCTTGCTCATATAATAGCCCTGGGCGGAATCACAGCCCAGGGAGCGTAATTTGTCCCATGTGGCGAGATCTTCGACGCCTTCGGCAACGGCCTTGAGGCCTAAATTGTGTGCCAGCTCAATCGTGGAGCGGACAATGATTTCTTCGTTGCCACCCTTACCCATTTGCATCACAAAACTTTTGTCGATTTTGATTTTAGCGACGAGCAGCTTTTGCAAATAAGCCAAAGACGAGTAGCCCGTACCAAAATCGTCAATCGACACTTGCACGCCCAATTCTGACAATCGGCGAATATTTTCAATGGCACGAATCGGTTCTGTCATAACCGCCGTTTCAGTCACTTCCAATTCAATCAAATGACTGCCGACATCGTGTTCCACCAACATAGTGGCCACCATGGCCGGAAACTCAGGGTCCTGCAAGTTGATGGCAGAAATATTAATGGAAATGGGAATAGTGTGTCCTGCCTTTTGCCATTCTTTGATTTGTTTGAAGGCTAGACTCATCACTGTTTGAGTGAGAGGTTTGATGAGGTTGTTTTCC
>JANOTC010000579.1:0-18003 GCA_031416175.1 Gammaproteobacteria bacterium | reverse complement strand
GTCATGAACGCGATAGACAAGCGCATCCATGAATTCTTCGTACAGTCGCTTCAGCTTGATACTTTTACTATAGAGGCGGAGTTCAAATAGTGGTTGGTTTTTCCAATTTTGAACTCCGAAACTTGAGCTATTTAGATGACCCATTTTCAAACACTGTAGAAATTTATCAAGCATGTTGAAATGCATAACAAGCCCTCGGAGCCGACGCGGTGAGACAGCGCACCGTTTCCTGTTGTGTCGGTGGCCGCGCGGCTCAAGGGAAGCGTTGGACTAGCCCGGCGTAGCGCCGGAGGATACCCTCGCCAGTTTAGGTGGCTGTATTAACGCCCAGTATAGTACACTGGCGCGATGTCGTGCACCGTCCAATCTATTTTTCGCCAACACTTCACCGACTACGCGTCGACACGAAGCTTGCCCGGGCATCAATACAAAGCCGCTAACGCCATCATGGCCTGCCGGACGGCCCAACTCGGTGGCCACATCGAAACCTGCGACAACGGACACCTTCAAGGCGTGTGGTACAACTCCTGCCGACATCGACGCTGTCCACAATGTAACTTTCTGCAAGCCGGGCAATGGCTGGAAAAGCAAAAGCAGCGCTTACTCGCCACCGCTCACCGCCATATTGTCTTCACGATTCCCCATCAATTGCACGCCCTTTGGCTCTATAACACCGCCGCACTCATCGATGTGTTATTTAAAGCGACCCGCGACACACTCATGGCGCTTTGCCAGGACCCCAAATACCTGGGCGCCACCCCGGTTCATCAGTGCGCTGCACACCTGGGGGCGATCACTGTCCTTGCATCCGCACATTCACTGCTTGGTCACTGTATAGTGGACCCCAAAACACACCGTTATTGAACCGTGCCGAAGAATAGGCGCGACACCTGCGAAATGTTTTAGGTCAGCCGAATAGCTCACTATGTGAGCCAAGTCGTGCCAGCCGCAACGTGTCGGCATCCGGTTTCCGGTAGATGAGTAGGAGATCGGGCTTAATGTGGCACTCTCGATAGTTGGCCCAATCGCCGCTGAGTCCGTGGTCGCGGTGACGCTCCGGCATAGTCTGATCGGCCAGCAGTAGATTGACGATAGAGGACATGAGTGAATCTATGTCGTTCCGGTGGCGCGTCGTGGCTTTCACGCGTTTGTAATCACGCTTGAAGGCCGATGATCGTTCAATCGTCCGCATTTAGGTCCGCCATCAAATCATCCGCGCTGTTGAAACGCTTACCCTTACCCGATTCAAGTTCTGCAATGGCTTTACGAGTAGTTGCCGTCGGCACTTTCACGTCGAATGGCAAGCGGCGCTCGTCCGCTATGCGCAGCATGAGCAAGCGGATGGCGTCCGAAATGGACAATCCCATCGCTTCAAGTGCATCAGCGGCACGTTCCTTCGTGTCCATATCAATGCGAGCGCGAACGTAGGTGTTGGCGGTGCTCATGGCGAATGTTCCTCAATCGGGTGGTGTAGTCCAAATGTAGTCCTATTGCGACTACATTTCAAGTTGCGACCGGGGCGATTCTCTCCCAGGCACGGTTCAAATCTGAGTACCACTAAGGTACCGTCATAGCCCGCTGCCTATCACTCAACGTCTTCAATTAATTGCCGTTTTCCGGAGGGCATAGGCTCGTCTACTGGCACCCAAAACACACCGTTTTTGAACCGTGCCGAAATTCGCAAGCTCGTAATCAGTCGTGATCGGCGCGGGTGACGCAAAATCCAGTTTGGTCATGTCTCCCAGGGCGCTTTCGTCTTTAGCAGCCGGCGCAGCTTGTCAGTCGGTGGCAAGGGGTGATCGAGCAGCGCCTGAAATTTAGCAAAAGTGCCTTCATCTACCGTGAAGAAGGCTTGGTCGAGTAGCACATTTTCTGCTTCACGACAGGCGGCTTCAAGCATAAAGTCAGACCGACTACGACCTAAGCGATCTGCGGCCTGATCGATTAGATCGCGTTGTCTGGCTTTGGCCCGGATGTTGATGGACACGGAAGCCACTTCTTTGGTTTGTGCATGCGGCATAACGCAGACTCCTTGAAAGTGTTTTTAGCATACATTGTTGTGTAGAATATCGCAACACATAAAGCGGGTGGGCGATGGGAGGCCGGCGGACGAATATTGTCGTTTTTGTTGGCGCGATGCAGCAGGTTGGTGAGACGAATGTCGCTGGGGTTTTCCACTCACCCCTGTCTCGTTATCGTTCCAGATGTCATCGGGGATTTCTATGGCGATCAGGTAACGGTCTATCGGGTTGAACATCCGTCCTAAGTGGACTATCGATTCCAGCACGGCGGTTGAGGGTGTGAGCGAGGCATAGACGGCGTGCAAGCCGATGCTGTTCCAGCGGCCGCCATAACGGTAGGCGCCTTCGCCTGTCATGTCTTTGGCATCGAACTGGCCGGGCAGGGTTTTCCCGAGCCGCCATACCCACATCAGGCCGCCGCACCATAGGCGATGCGACCGATGGTATTGAGCACTATCTCATAGCCGGCGCTGGAGTCCAGCAGCTCCAGCGGCGTGCGATCTCCAAGCGCGAGCAGTTTGGTGGACATCCATGCCCGTGCCGTTTCTTCGTTGCCAAAGAGCTCAATCGCACGCCTGAAGGCCTGAGCCACCCGATCCACCTTCATCAATTCATAGAAGTCCCACTTTTCTGCTTTAACCCGTGCTTTTTTTTCAGGGCGACAATGCGCGTTTCGGTGTAGGGCATGGAACTCCGGGCTACGCGGGGACCCTTTTTCCGCGGCATGGCAGGCGTGTGGACGGCGAATTCCGGAACACTTTTTTGAGACATGGCGACCTCATATGGGCAATTGGCAATGCTCATATTAGCGCACACAAAATATGAAGTACAATGTCTATCGCCTCGATTTAGCATTGTGATTGTCATAAAAACAGGCACGGCGCGCAGCAAGGATGTGATCGATATCTAATGACTGAGCTCCACCACTTCCCTTTCGGATTAAAGACAAGACACCCACCGTGGCAATGCCAGAAACGCAACCCGCCGCTGAAGAAATGAACGTCTGCGCGATGTAAATGCTCGACTCTTAGCCTATCTTTGTCATTCGGCCCTACTAAAAGCCCGAAATGCCGTTGCTGGAAGCAGCAAACGAGCAGGCTGCCCCGGCAAGGTCAGGAAGCGACGTTCTAATGCGCGTGTGTAATGCTCAGTGTCGAACAAGGCTAGGGACGCGCGCTGGGTGACCAGGCGGTCTTTGTAGGCTTGTATAGGCGCGGGGTCGCGGGCAAGTTCGCGCGCGCACTGAATATAATTGTCTAAGGTGTTAGTAATGAGTTCCGGTAATCCCGTCGCGTTGAGTAGGCTTCCTGCGACGCGAGAAATGAATGTTTCGCCTGACAGTGTTACCACGGGGATGCCCGCCCATAGCGCGTCGCTGGCGGTGGTGTGGGCATTGACTGGGTAGGTGTCTAAGAAAATATCGGCGCAGCGAATACGCGCTAAGTGATCGGCTAGCGGTAAGTTCGGCGCGAAGTAGAGTCGGTTAGGGTCTATGCCACGTTCCGAGGCGGCGGTGGCCAGATTGCGCTTGGCGACAGAATTCGATTGCAGTAACCACAATACGCTGTTAGGCGTGTCGCGCAATAGCGTGCACCATGCATCGAACACTTCGGGTGTAATTTTGTAGGTATGGTTGAAACAGCAAAATACGACGCCGGTTTCAGGTAGGCCAACGTCTTGGCGAGTCACGGTCGCGCCGATGCGGCGACGGCGGTCATTGGGTTGATAGCAATCTGGCATGTATACGAGCTTTTCGACAAAGTGCTCGGCGAATTCAGGTGGGCTAACATGGCGATCCGTGATCACATAATCGGCTATGGGTGCGCCTAGTGTACCGGGGTAACCTAAGTAACTGACGGTGACAGGCGCGGGCCGAAAGGCGAGGATAGCGGCGCGTGTTTCGCGGGTGTATCCCTTTAGGTCGACCAGTATGTCGATGCCATCATCCGCGATGATTTGCGCGGAGCGTGCGTAGGCCATGTTTTCGATGTCAACGAATTTGTCGAACGCTTTGAGTAGGCGTTGACGCATGTCTTTGCCGTCGTCTGGACTGGCGGAGTAGGCGATGACTTCGAATTGTGAGCGGTCATGCAGTTCGATGAGTTCCGCGAGCAGATAGGCGGTGGCATGATTGTGAAAATCGGATGATAAATAGCCTATGCGCAGTCGCGGCTTAGGCTTGCAGGTGAAAGCGCGCAACGGTGTGTTAACAGCTAATGGATAGTAACGTGTTTCTGCCCACTGCTTGGCGCAGGCGAATTGTTCTTGTGCGGTGGTGTCTATGCCGACGAATGCAAACGGAAAAACGCGCCCATCGCCGCGTGTGCGTACGCGGTCACGCAATGTTTCACTGAGGGCGGGTAAGTCGTTCCAGGCGCAGGCGTTCTGTGCTTGGCGTAGCCAGCCTTGGGTGGCTTCAACGTAGTCGGGTTTGGCGACTAAGGCGGCACGATAGTGAATGATGGATTCGTCTAGATAATGGCTGTCTGCTAATAAATTGCCTAGGTTGTAATGTGCTTCGGCAAAGTCAGGGCGTAATTGAAGTGCGCGTCGATAGGCGGCGAGGGCATCATTGGCTCGGCTTTGACGTTGCAATACGCCACCGTAATTATTCCAGGCCTCGGCCGATTTGGGATCTAAGGCGAGTGAGCGTTCGAATAATTGGCTTGCTTCATTGAGGTCGCCTAAATCCTGCCGGACGAGACCCAAATGGTTGAGCAAATCAGGTGCATTGGGCTTCAGGGTTAACGCGCGACGTAGATGGCGCTCGGCGGTGGCGAATTGTGATGCGTCGCGCAGCGCGTTGCTGTAGTTGCCCAGTACTGTAGGTATAAATGGCGCGTTGGCGTGGCGAGTGGTTAGACGTTCGTAGACCGGCAAGCACTCGGCAAGTCGGCCTGAGAGTTTGTAGGTGAGTGCTAATAAATGTAATCCGTCGGCATTGTCAGGGTCGGTTGCTAACGTGGCCTGGCAGAGTTGTTCGGCAACCTGCCAGTCGCGACGATTGACGGCGTGGAAGGCGGACTCGATGTTGGTGAGCGGTTGAGTGTTAGTCACGTTGTTGTGCCCGCATTAATGCGTTTCTCGAAATGAGCGCGAGAAGGAATCAACCATGGGTTGGCTCAAGTAGCCCAGCATGGTGCGGTCGCCAGCGCGTACAAATACGGTGGCGGACATGCCGGGAATGAGTTCGAGGTCACCCGCGAGGCTGAGCGAGGCGGCATCAAGTTTGAGGCGCACAATGTATCCATCGCGAGGATTGTCTTTGTCCATCGCTTTGTCCGGTGCGACATAGATAACGGTGGCATCTACCTGCGGTGTGATGCGTTGATTGTAAGCGGTGAAGCGAACTTCTGCTTTGCTGCCGACCACGACATGCTTTATTTCCTTTACGGGCACCAGCGCTTCTATGATTCTGTCCGTGACCGCAGGAACGACTTCGGCAAGCACATCACCCATTTTGATGAGTTCGCCGAGGGTATGCACGCGTATGTTGAAGACGGTGCCGTCCATGGGTGCGGTGACGGTGAGTCGTTCGGTTGCCTCTTGCGATGGGCGCAGTTGTTGTTCGAGGTCCATGAGTCGACCGTTGATGTTTTTCAATTCGGCGGCGGCATTTTCCATCATCGTGTTAGTGAGGTTGAGTTCACGGATCGCGAAGTCGTTGGATTTTTGTTGAACGCGCGACAGGCTTGCTTCGGTTTCATGTATGTCGGCGGTGTACTGCTTTTCGACGCGCTCTAGTTCGAGCATGCGTTGTTGCGTAATGTATTGTTTGTCGACGAGGCTGCGTTCCAAATTTAATTGTTTTTGGAGGAGAGCGCGGGCATCTTTTTGCGATTGCAGGCGCTCCTGTGAGCGGCGCCGCTCTTGTTCGGTGTCTGCTTGCTGTTTGCGTAAGAGTGCTATTTGTTCTTTGAGCGCGCCCAGGCGTGCGGAAAAGAGTGTTCGCTCACGGTCGAGTAGGGTCACGATTTGCGGGTCCGTTGCGCGGTCAATGAGGTCTTTTGGAAATGAGATTTTATCGGCCAGAGATTGTTCTGCTTCCAAGCGTGCTTGCTTAGCGCGCTCGGAATCGGAAACACCGCGCAAGATCGCAAATTGCGCGTCTAAGCGTTGATCGTGAATAACAAATAATGGCTGGCCAGCCTTGACGATATCGCCGTCATGGACCAATATTTCCTTGACTGTGCCGCCGGTTGTAGACTGGACTTGCTGGCGTGGCGACGCGACTTTAACAACCCCTTCGGCGATGACGGCGCTGGCGATCGGTGCGAGGGCCATCCAACTTCCAAAGCCGCCGAAAAATAGAACGATGATGCCCATGCCCAAGAGAATGTCGCGATAAGCGCGTTGTCCTAGGGCAGACTCAAGGTGAGGGCGAAACCAAGAAGTGGATACGTGCGTCATGCGCGCGCCTTTTCGATGGGCGTGACTGACGCCACATTGCGGGGTGCGGCGAATTTCAATAACACTTCGCCTGCCGGACCGAAGGCTTCGATCATGCCATCACGTAACACTAACAATCGGTCGAACTGCGCAAATAGCGCCGGGCGATGGGCGATAACAACGACGGTGACACCGTCTTGCTTCATTTCCCGTAAGGCTTTTGTAAGTGCGTTTTCGCCTTCGCCGTCGAGGTTCGAGTTGGGTTCATCGAGTATGACGAAACGCGGGTTGCCATACAGCGCTCGTGCGAGGGCGATGCGTTGGCGTTGTCCGCCTGATAGAACGGCGCCACTCTCGCCGATCTCTGTGTCGTAGCCTTTAGGGAGTCGCAACACCATTTCATGCGCGTGTGCGCGTTGTGCTGCCTTTACGATAGCCGCGGAATCAATCTCGCCCATGCGTGCAATGTTTTCGGCAACGGTACCGGCGAATAACTCTATATCTTGGGGCAAATAGCCGATATGCGGTCCTAACTTTTCGCGCGACCAGGTACTGATGTCGGCGCCGTCCAAACGGACTGCCCCGGCCGAGGGTTGCCACACGCCGAGTAATAAGCGGGCGAGGGTTGATTTGCCGGATGCACTGGGGCCTATTATACCTAAGGACTCGCCCGCTTTTATTTCAAACGAAATGCCGCGAATAATGGGGCGTCCGGTTAGGGCGATGGCGAAGACTAATTGTTCAACGTTTACTTGGCCAGTTGGAGTAGGTAGTTCTGTACGAGTTTCGTTAAAGTTCGTGTGTTTCATCAGGTCCGACATGCGTCGATAGGCGCCTTGCGCTTCCGCAATGAGGGTCCAGCTTCCGATCAGTTGTTCCACCGGAAACATGGCGCGGCTGACTAAAAATGTCGCGGCTAGCAAAACACCAGGCGAGGTGTTTTCTTCGATCAATAACAACACGCCGATGGCCATCATGAGGGTTTGGACGGCTTGGCGGGCAAACTTGGTGAGTGCGCTCATTAGGCTCGCGCGCGAGCTGCCGCGCACATGGTGCAGTACCGCTTCACTATTCATTTTGCCCCAGCGGCTCTTGATGCCTTCAGCCATGCCAATAGCATGTACAACTTCTGCATTGCGAAATGCAGCTTCAGAAAATCGCGAGGCTTTCGATGTGGCTGACTGCGCTTGATCGATGGCGTTACGCGTTAAGCGTTCATTTGCGTAGCCGATGATGCCTAACACCACAGCGCCCAAAATGGCGAACTCGCCTAGCGTGGGTGAAAACATGAAAATGATAATCAAGTAGAAGGGTAACCACGGTGCATCAAATAGTGCAAAAATGCCGTGCCCAGCTAAGAACGTACGCAGGGTGGCGACGTCGCGTAAACTCGCGGCGAGTGGAGGTTGGTTGGGTGCGCTGGTTCGTCGCAATAGGGTGTCCAACAATTTTGGGCCTAACACGTGGTCAAGCTCAGCACCGATGGCAATCAATAATCGCGAGCGCAGGTATTCTAAGAGCATCATGACGACCATGGCGCCCAGTACGCCGCCGGTGAGCATGATTAATGTCATCGTGCTTCGGCCGGGAATAACGCGATCAAACACCATCATCATGTAGAGTGATGGTAATAGGAGAAGCACGTTGACGAAGAGCGTGAATATGCCAACGTAAAGAAAAATAGACTTGAATCGGGCGAGTATTAACCCCACTAGCGAGCGCGTCCTGGGTTTCGCATTTGCTCGGCCAGTTGCACTTCTTGCGGTGTCAATTCGCGCTTCCGAAGCTTTACGTGCAGGCCATCGACCGCGCGCGGTGTTCGCATTATTGTTTCCATGGCCATGCCTTCGGCCTGCAATTTTTTGCCGATAGGGCTAAGGACAGCCACTTGCTCAGTGAGGTCGAAACGCGCTTCGTTCCAACCGAGGTACCAAAACCAATCAGTGAAATAAAGCCAGCTGCGTTCATTGAACGCGCGCACATGGGTTGGATCTTGCCAAGCGCCGAAGGAAAGGTCGTAAGGAACTTGCACGTGCATTTCACCGCCAATGCGTAAAAGACGCAAACAGGAGGTCATGGCTGTGACTAAATCTGGAATGTGCTCAAGTACATCGTTAGCCATGATTTGTTCGAAATAGCCTTCACGCAAACTAACATGGCCAAAGCGTGGCGATGCGATGGCAACGCCCCACGGCAGTGGTTGAGTAAAATCGAGCACCAAATCGGGTTTGACGCGTTCCGTAATATCGACATTGAACCAATCTGCTCGCCAATCCTTGCCGCTGCCCATATTCATTCGGGTCGGTATGGGTGTCGAAAAATTGGCGACATCGCTGTCCGTGGTCGTGGTGACCTCCATGGACGCGCGCGGGGCATTGACGACAGGTCGTAAAATGTCGGTCATAGAGCGAGCTTGCATGTGTTTAAAGCCTACTGTTTCATAATGTTGGCGAAGCGTGTTATTGCTGACTAACTCGATGCACGCGTCGACTAAACCTTCATAGTGTGCCGTCCGTAAAGCGTCACGTAGATCGGGGTAGATTTCCGTTTGATCGTGACACTCGGCGACCACGGCCTTTGAGTTCGCGAGCAGATACGACACGCGAACAATTTCAAAAATACTGCTCGCATAAAAATGCACGTTCAGTACCAGTTTGGCGCGGGCGATCAATTCGTCACGTTGTGCGCCGTATACACCGAACACTGAGGTGACCGCCAGACCCGCCGTTTTCAGCCTATTTATGATCTGATTTCGACGTTCATTGAGTGATCCGTAAAACAGCACGTCGATGTCTTGGTTGGGCGCTTTGGGAATGCGGGATAAAGAAGGAGCATAGCCGACGGGTACATGTTGAAGGCGCCGATTTTCTGTCGTTCTACCGATATGATCGAGATTGCGCTGGCTATAGTCCCAGACTTCGCAGTGCGAGAGCGCCGCCATATAGCCGGGTTTAGTCCACACCGAACCTTCATGCAATTGTTCAAAATTAAAAAGTATGGTGTTGGCAGACAGCGCACGACACGCTTCCTCACTCAGTAAATGGGCCCCGATAACGATGTTGTGCGCATGCAAACTGGGTGTGTTAATGCTATTCGACACTTCGCAACCAACGGCAGTCAGTCCAAACTGAATTGTTTCGACGATTTCATCGAATGTGGCGCCGTGTCGGTAGCCATCGGGCTGGATGCGGCAAATATTAAAGCGTTTGGTCACGCGACGGGGGCCAGCAAATTATTGACTTCACTTAGCAAACATTCCGTTTGCGTTTTCCAATTAAATTGACTGATGAACGCGGCACCCCGAAGCCCACGTTCCCGTGCTTGCGTGCGTTGCGCGTAAACCATTTCAAGTTGTTCAACAATTTCGTCTGGGTCGCTTTCGCCCCATCCTTTGCGACTCGCGCCGGAAAGCGCTGCCTGTTTAACGAGGGGATAACAGTTATCACCTTCAATTAAATCCAGGTGACCGGTGTTCGCCGACAAAATACACGGTATGCCGCTGGCCATGGCTTCCATGGCGACCAAATTGGTGCCGCCTTCGGCGCGATTGGGAAATAGTGCGACATCCACTTCGCGATAGTAACGCGGCATGTCGCGATTATTTAAGAAGCCCGCGTCGAGGTACGAGCCTTGTGGAAGGCCGTAGTCGCGTAACCATTCGGTAATCATTAGGCGATTCGTTGTGGCATCGGTGGCGGGAAGGCCAACCGCGTGTTGGCTTTCCTTTATGCTGGCGGCCGTGGCAGGCCATGGGTTGTGCCAGGCTGTGACTAACATCGCATCGGGATGTCTACGTACGAATTCGCGGAAAGCGGCGAGAACGATGTCTTGCCCTTTGCGAATCTCTAATTTTCCGCCGGAAAAAATAACAAAACGGTCGCCAAAGAGTCCGGTGCGTGGGCGCGGTTGAAAGCGCTGGGTGTCGACACCTTGCATAACGAATGCGGTACGTGGGAAGCCCCATTCTTTCAGCAATTGAGCATTCCAGCGTGATCCGGCTAACATGATGTCCATTTCACGACCGAATGCCAATTGCTTTTCGGTGAAGGTGTTTTCTTCAAAAAAGATGAAGCCCACGTTGTTTTCTCCGCGAAAACGGCGTTGGCTTCCTGGCCCGGTGAAGCCGTTGCCAAAGGCTTGGATGACGGTGGTGTCGGGGAGAAACGTTGGCCCATTTTGCGGCTGTTGCGCTCGCGTTTGGCTGAGTGCTTTCCAATCGTGTACCAAGCCGCCTAGTTCGCGTGTGGCGGTTTCGTCGAGCACGGGTTCGTCAAGCAGTCGCGGTAGCGGCTTGCCGCGCTGAACCAATTGACGCGTCACATTAATGCCGAAAATGCCCCAACCGTGTAACTCAGAAATTTGCCAACCAATGCCAAGATACGGGTTCATGTAGGCGTTCCTGTTGCCCAGCCTGCTTTAGCTAAAAGCGCTTGCATGCGGGCTTCGTAGGTGTGGAGTTTCATATCTTTCGCTTGTCGTGCTGCTTTTTTCGCCAACGCACCTTTGTCCGCAAGCAAGGCACGCATCCGCGATAAGCAATGATCAACGTTGTCGAAATATTCAACTTCTGAAAATAGACTTCCTTCGCCGTTGTGAACGCGGTTTGACATCAATAATGCAGACGTGGCTTGCGCTTCATAAAAGCGCATATTAATGTCATTGGAGAAAGTTAAATTAAGTGCTAACCAGGATTGGTTGTAAATTTTATTCGCCTCATCGAAATAGGCGTTGCCGACAAAACCATTGGGATATACGGCGCGGATCGCGTTGAAAAATTCTTCTCGCTTTGGATTTAAATTGCCGACAAAACACCAATCATAGCGTTTGCCTGCATCTTCCGTGCGCCATACACTGGGGTCGTATGCTAGCGGTAGCCAGTTTCCACCCACCTCATCGGCGCGGTCTTTTTGCGCTAGAAAACTGAGATCGAAAAGTTTTAGGCGTTCCCAGCGCGTACTTCCGTTGACCAAGTTATCCATGCGGTGCGTGTCAATGCACCAATAATATTTTGGGATGCTGGTGGCCGAGACGGGGTAGTTGATGTCGTCATCAACGTAGAGCAGGAAATCGACTTCATCGAGCAGCAAATCGGAGTAGTTTTTGAAGACGAGCGAGTCGCCGTTCTTGTACGTGGGCATGTACTGACTAACATTGTGGCCAAGATTTCGCAATGCGCGCACAACATAGCGCCCGGTTGTTTCTGGACGTAATATGGCGTCAAAAACAACGACGATATTGAGTCGTTTTTGTTTGAGTTCAGGCTTTTTCATTTGTTTCCTTTGTTCAGAATACTGTCGAAATAGGTAACGGTTCGCCGTAAGCCTTCTTCGAGTTGCATATGGGGTTGCCAATCCAGGCACTGTTTTGCCTTGCTAATATCGGGTTGGCGCTGTCTCGGATCATCTTGTGGGAGTGGCCGAAACACTAATTGAGAACGGGAACCCGTGAAGTCGATAACAAGCTGGGCGAGTTGCAGCATGGTGAATTCACGTGGATTGCCCAAATTAATCGGCCCCGTGACTTCATCGTCGCTGTTCATGAGGGCTAACAAGCCATTCACTAAGTCGTCGACATAACAAAACGAGCGTGTTTGGGTGCCTTCGCCAAAAATGGTGATCGACTCATTGCGCAATGCTTGTACAATAAAATTAGACACGACCCGCCCGTCGTTGGGGTGCATGCGTGGACCATAGGTGTTAAAAATTCGCGCCACTTTAATGCGTAGTTTGTATTGGCGGTGATAGTCCATGAATAAGGTTTCGGCACAACGCTTACCTTCGTCATAACATGAACGGGGTCCAATGGGATTGACGTGGCCCCAATAGTCTTCAGTTTGCGGGTGTACGATAGGATCACCGTACACTTCGCTGGTGGAAGCTTGCAAAATTTTCGCCTTAACGCGCTTGGCTAGCCCTAACATATTAATGGCGCCATGCACACTTGTTTTGACGGTTTGCACAGGGTTGTATTGGTAATGAACGGGAGACGCGGGGCAGGCCATGTTAAAAATTTCGTCTACTTCCACGTATAGTGGAAAAGTTACGTCATGGCGCAGCACTTCAAAGTACGGATTGCCGACCAGATGGGCAATATTGTCTTTGGTGCCTGTATAAAAATTATCTAAACAAAGCACTTCATGGTTTTGCGCGAGCAAACGTTCGCACAAATGTGAACCAATGAAACCCGCGCCACCGGTGATCAAAATCCGTTTTCTGGCGTGGTACTCGCGACCTGTTTTAGCTGTGTTGGCGTTTACCGGCATAAGTTTCCTTTCTCGCTTGTCTGCTGGGTGTTAGGTTCACTACTTATTCAGCCACCCAACGGGGCGGCCATTTTCAATGCGTAAATGTCCGCTTTCCAATTTGTCGGAAATGACTTCGCAGCCGTGGCGCACAGCCAAGAATAAGTAGTCGCTGAGGACGGGTTTGTACACTTTGAAATTCATGCCAATGGCATAAGTGGCCGCCGTGTCGAGCGGGGTGACCCACATACGGTCCAAATGACCGAAGTTTTCTTTGCCAACGAGAGTGTTCAATTGTTGCTCGTTTAGAAAAAAACATCCGGCGTGCGGCAGCGTGGTGACTTCGAAATGCACGCGCCGTCCTAGGTATTCGGCCGCCAGTACGCGTTCGCTCGCACGGAGTTCTGTTTGGTAGTCCATTACTATTGCGTTGTAGAGTTGCTTTTCGCGCGCACCCAAGCCTAGTGCGCTTTCATAACGTTGTGGTTGAAACAAGGCGTTAGTGATGCCCGCCTGCGTCGCGGCCCGGTTCAAGTAACCTATTTTCAAAAATAAGTCAGGGTCTTCAATTAAAATGTCGTCTTCGAGGTAAACGTAGTAGTCGTATTTCCCCGCGTTTTCTTGCAATATTGTGTGCGCATGAAAGCCCAGCGTAAGCGGGTCTATGTCGACTTGGACATGGGTAAATGATTCAGCGGGAATGCGTGCATGGGTGAGCAAGTGCCGGTCTTTGACGGTGACGATGCGTAAGTCAATTTGGTCGACCCCTTCAATGGGAATGAAGCTCTTCTTGTCGTGTATGGCGCCAAACGCTTTGCCGCCGAAATAAAGCTGCAGTCGACCGACCACTTCTTCTAACATGCGTGTGCGCGGTTCAAGCGCAGAGGGACGCAGTGAACGAAAACGTGCGCCCTCGGACTGCGCGTAATAATAGTGAGGCATGACGACTAGAATTTTCATTGGGTGCCAATTACCGCTTGTTGGGTTTTTGAGTTAGCCAATTTTCGATGTGCTTGCGTAACGCTTTAACCGGCTTTTGCCAATCATCGGGCGTATGTTGTCTAAACAAATGCGCGCTGGGATACCAGCGGCAACGCCCATTTTTTTCTATCCAGCGCCAATCGGCCGTGGAGTGCAGTGGCAACCAAAGTGGCAAGCCTAAGGCACCTGCGACATGCGCGGTGGAGGTATCGCTGCTGATAACGGCATCCAGCAGGGACATGACGGCTGCCGTGTCCGCAAAATCTTCAAGTTCGTCACCTAAGTCGATGACGTTCTTTGGCAACTTAATTCCTTCCAGCGCCTTGCGGCCAAATCCTTTTTGGAGAATGACAAATTCAATCGTGTCCAAGTGCCACAATTCGGCCAACGCCTCTAATCCTGGCGCGCGTGCATGCTCGGTGGCGTTGGTCGGGCTGCCTGCCCAAATTAAGCCGACCCGACGTCGTGCTTTGGAATTTAGCCGCTGTTTCCAACGTTCGACGCGATTTTTGGGTGCTATTAAATAAGGCGTGTTATTGGGTAAATTGTCGACGGTAACGCCCAGCCGTTCGGGAAGGCTAAGCAAGGAACATTTGCAATCAATTCCTTCTGGATAAGGTTCGCCGATGGTAAGTACCTGCGAAGGCCACGAAAGCGCTTCGCAAAGTGCTTTCATTGGCGCTTGCACTTCTAACAAGATGCGTGCGCCACGTGCGGCCAATAAGGGGCCGAAGCGAAGAAACTGTAGAGTGTCACCAAAGCCTTGCTCCCAATGCACTAACAGTGTTTTTCCTTTTATCGGCGCGCCGTCCCACACGGGTCGTTGCAGTGCGTGCGGCGGTATGTGCGGAAGTCGCAGTCGCCATTCAAATTCTTTCCAGGCTTGCGGATATTGCCCGGTATGCAGCAACAACAAGGCCAAGTTGTAGTGCGCAATCGGCCAGCTCGGATTGATTCGTGTGGCGTCTTGCAGCGCGTGGACAGCCTTATCGTAGTTGCCTAAGCGAAAGTGCGACGTGCCTTGGTCATTGCATATGGCTGATAATATAGATGCGGCGTCGGCATCGTTAGGATGAAAGCGTAGCCACGCCTCCAACTCAGCGTGGGCGTCCTCAATCTGACCGACCGCCCGCAAGTTTCGCGCGAGCGCGCGATGCAGGCCACCTTCATTCGGATAAGTGTTAAGGGCATGCCGGGCCGTGTCGATGGCTGCGGCATTTTCGCCAATTTTTTCCAGTTGGCCGACTAAATTGAGCAGGCTCGGCAATGAATTCGGCTCAAGCTTCAATGCGTGGCGAAATGCAGGAATCGCCTCGGCAGGTTTTTCTGCCATGGCATAGGCAGCACCGAGATTGTTCCAGGCCGATGTTAGGTGTGCACCTAACTCCGTTGCGCGCCTTCCAGCGTCAATGGCGCCAGTGAAGTCGCCTTGTTCGCGCAATATGTCGCTGAGATAAACCCAAGGTTCGGCGAGATCAGCACGGTGATCGCATACATGCCGATACGCATGAGTGGCGTCATCTTTTCGATTTTGTCCGCGTAAAACGTGGCCGAGATGGAGCCAGGCATCCGCGTCGTTGGGAGCGTGGGTGAGCGCATGGCGGAAACATTGCTCGGCCTCGGACGGTTTCTTTTTGTTTGTGTATACAAGGCCTTTGAGTGTCCATGCGGCGGCACACTGCGGCGCATCAACAAGTATTTCGTCAAGAATTTGCGCGGCTTGCTCAACTTGGCCGGTTTGTAATGCACGTAAACCTGTTTGGAGTTGGGGTGGCGGTGCGAGCGCGTGGTCGCCCGCTTGAATTCTTTGAGTGAGTGCGCGATTTAATTCGTCAGCGAGTGTGTTCCAGTCGCCGCGAATCGCCTGACGAAACAATCGGGCAGTAGAATACCAAGGTGAATCGGCTCGATGCATTAACCAGCGCCAATCAACAGGTTCTGAAAGCATGACCCAGGTAGGGACGCCAAGCGCGCCTGCCAAGTGTGCCGTTGACGTGCACGGAGTGAGGATAACGTTCAATAGACGCATAATGGCGGCGGTGTCGCCAAAATTCGTGATGTCGAGTCCGAGGTCGACGACATTGGGCGGCAATGACACGCCTTGCAATTCGCGTCGGCCATGTCCCATTTGAATGATGAAAAATTCAACGTCGTTTCGTGCAAATAGGGGCAAAAGCGCGCTCAAGGGCAAGGAGCGAATGTGATCGGCCTTATTATTGGGGTTTCCAGCCCACACCACGCCGACACGCAGACGCGTAGAGGCGCCTAGGCGCGCCTGCCAGCGGGCGAGCGTCGCCGCAGGGGGGTGGGCATAGGGGTGTTCAGTCATGACGTCTTTCATGTCATAACGCAAAATATGCGGTAAGCTCATCAGTGCACAGTGGCAATCAAACTGTGGCAATGGCCCGCCGCGTTCGACGAGGGTAAGCCGTGGGTGTGGCGGAATAACGGGCATCATGACCGGGAAAACATCCATCACCACACGCTTGGCACGTGCCAAGGCGGCAGGCAAAAAGCGCAAATACTGCAGGAAGTCGCCTAAACCTTGTTCTGTGTATATAAATAACGTTTGTTCCGGTACTGGCTCGCCGCGCCAAATCGGTTGAGAAAAATTGGGTGGCGCAGGTTGTTTGCGGAGCCAACGCGACTCGTATTCGGCAAAGCCTTCTGGATACCGTCCTGCCTTGAGCAAGGTGAGTGCGTAATCCCAATTCATGTCAGGGTCGCCGGGCCGCAATTCCATCGCCCGCTTTAAATAGCGCATGGCGTCGTCAAGTTGACCGAGGTCACGTAACAATCCGCCGAGATTGGAATGCGCCGACACGAAGTCCTTATTGAGCGAAATTGCCTGCTTATAGCTGGCGACCGCCGCCTCCAATTCGCCTTGCTCACGAAGCACATTGGCAAGATTGTTATGCGTGTCTGCAAACTCAGGGGCAAGACTGATCGCTTTTCGGTACGCGGCTTTGGCTTCGTCTAAGCGATTGACCAGGCGATACAACACGCCCAAGAAATTCCATAAATCATAACGATTGGGCGAGTTTTCGACGAGCGGACGCGCACGCTCCAACGCCTCTGCGTGTTTGCCAGAATGATAAAGCTGCAATGCGAATTGTTCTGGATTGATATCGGCATTGACGGAGTCGTTTACCTCCTCAGTTTTTTGCGCACGCAGTGTATTCGCCATATTCTGTATTTCTTCGCTAGTTTAAAAGGTTGCGTTGAGCACGAATGCAAGCGGCACGCCGGAGCCACGCGCAACCCCGTGGCGCTTGGGTGTGAGGCCTGTGGCTAGGCATGAGCCTCGGCGACGGCGGGCGTTTCTTGGGCCATTTCGCAGTGCGAGACCAAAAACAAGTCCATGATGTTACGAACCACGTCTTCTTTAACATGAAGTAAGTCTTTATCCATGTAAGCACTCGCGCCAATGCCCCAGACAATTTCGAATGAGGGGAAATAATGGACCCAATCGAATTCTCGACAAATCTGTGCGGCGACGGCGCGCAAGGTACATTTGCTTTCCATGTTGTTCACAAAAATATCGTGTTCGTTGAAGCTGCGATGCAAGGGCACCGGCGACACGGTTAAAACGACTTGAACTTTCGGATTGAGTTGTTTAAGCAGGCGCAAAGACGTCCGCATGTTAGTCATATTTTCATCGAACGTGCTGGCATGAAAGTAGGTTTCACGCATGCCAGCGCCACCGCCGTAAATAGGCACTTGATTACACACGAGGCCATTGTTTTTCTTCTTGAACACTTCGGTCATTCCGAGCGTGATGACGCAGGCCTCGGCGGTCGTGAGTCCTTCCTTAATGACCACGTTAATTTGACTAAGCGCTTCCCATAAATCATCTGCGGTACGGCCAAACACTAAACGCCGGTAAGGGTCTTGGAACACAGAACCTTCGCCAGCGACGAGCGCATCGTTCTGAATGTCTCGGCCGTGCAATTCCCAAATGTCGCGTTTGTCCTGAATCCACAGTCCGGCCGCACGTTCAATTTCCTGGCGAATCGAAAATGTGTTGTAGTAGTTCATATGTTCACGCTGTGGCAGCGTGTCTATTTTCATCCGGCTGGAATCTATTTGTATTTTTCGATATTCTGGATAACATTTTACATTTCGCGCCGTTAGCGCCTTGCGAATTTCCTCGGCGAAACAACTGCCCATCGTGAAAAATCCCTGCGTAAGCGTGAATTTTCGATTGTTGCGTACCGTTAGCACGCGCTTGTCGTACAGTACTTCCCATTTATTGTTAGGGCGGTCAGTGTTTTTGATTTGATTGAAGAACATACGTTTACGTCCTCGTTGGTTAAGCCTTCAGATGTAAAACATGTTGCTCCGACCCGGTTTTACCGGACGCACCAAGAC
>JANOTC010000578.1:0-6482 GCA_031416175.1 Gammaproteobacteria bacterium | reverse complement strand
TCGAATCGAGGGGCTTGAAGGTAACGCTCATTAAGTTAGACCCTTATATCAATGTCGATCCGGGCACGATGAGCCCGTTTCAGCATGGCGAGGTGTTCGTTACCCAAGATGGGGCGGAAACCGACCTCGATTTGGGCCATTACGAGCGATTCGTGCGCATCACCATGACGCGCAAGAATAACTTCACGACGGGTCGCATTTACGAAACGGTCATCCGCAAAGAACGGCGTGGCGACTACCTCGGCGCGACTGTGCAGGTGATTCCGCACATCACCGACGAAATAAAGCGTTGCATCGTCGAAGGCGCGGAAGCCGCCGATGTGGCCTTAGTGGAAATCGGTGGAACGGTGGGCGACATTGAGTCCTTGCCGTTCTTGGAAGCGATTCGTCAGCTTGGCGTTGAGTTAGGTCGCAACCGTGCCGTGTTTATGCACCTGACGTTGTTGCCCTATGTTGCCGTTGCAGGCGAATTGAAAACCAAACCGACGCAGCACTCCGTTAAAGAATTACGCGGCATCGGCATCCAGCCTGATATTTTGGTGTGCCGTGCCGAGCGCGATATTACGGAAGCCGAGCGACGCAAAATCGCCCTGTTTACCAACGTGCCAGAACGCGCCGTTTTCACGTGTGTTGACGTAGACACCATTTACCGCATTCCCGTGCAATTGCAACAACAAGGCCTCGATAAAATTGTGATCGAGAACTTTGGCTTGCATACGCGTGAGCCAGATTTGTCGGAATGGGTACGTGTTGTCGACGCGATTGATAATGTCACGGCCACCGTTAACGTGGCGATGGTGGGCAAATATATCCATCTGAAGGAAGCTTATAAGTCGCTTTCTGAAGCCTTGATTCACGCAGGTGTACAAAACCGCGCTAAGGTCAATGTCGCTTATGTTGATTCCGAAGAAATCGAGCGCAGTGGCACCGATTGCCTTGCCGGTATGGACGCGATTCTCGTGCCGGGCGGTTTTGGTGAGCGTGGTGTGGAAGGGAAAATTCGCACGGTGCAGTTTGCCCGCGAAAACAAAATTCCGTATTTAGGTATTTGTTTAGGCATGCAATTGGCGGTCGTCGAATTTGCACGGAATGTGGCGAATTTGGCCGATGCGAATAGCACGGAGTTTGATCCAGGCACCTTGCATCCTGTTATCGCCATGATCACCGAATGGATAACATCGCAAGGCGGCGTAGAGCGCCGTACTCGCGATTCAGATCTCGGCGGCAGCATGCGTTTGGGCGGTCAAAAGTGCCGGTTAGAGCCAGGTTCTTTGGCGCGCACACTGTACGGTAAAGATGTCATCGAAGAACGTCATCGTCACCGTTACGAGTTCAATAACCAATATCGTGAACCCTTGCAGAAGGCTGGGATGCGAATATCTGGCCATTCTTTGGATGGGCGTTTAGTCGAAATGATGGAATTGCCGGACCATCCTTGGTTTGTCGCGTGTCAGTTCCATCCGGAATTTACCTCGACTCCGCGCGATGGTCATCCGCTCTTTACTGGGTTTGTCGCGGCGGCAGTACAAGAACATGCGCGCCGAGGCAGCAAGTCATGAAGTTGTGTGGATTTGAGGTGGGCCTAGAGCGCCCGCTGTTCCTGATTGCCGGACCGTGCGTCATTGAAAGCGAGCAATTGGCCATCGACACGGCGGGCCAGCTCAAGGAATTGACTGGAAAGCTCGGCATTCCCTTCATTTATAAGTCGTCGTTCGACAAAGCCAATCGTTCATCCATGAGCAGTTTTCGCGGCTTGGGTGTCGAACAAGGCCTAAAGATCTTAGCGAAAGTAAAAAGCCAAATCGGCGTGCCGGTTCTTACCGACGTACACGAAGATACGCCGCTGGCCGAAGTAGCCTCCGTGGTCGATGTGCTGCAAACGCCTGCGTTCTTGTGCCGCCAAACCAATTTTATTCAGGCGGTGGCGAGCGCGGGCAAGCCGGTGAATATCAAGAAGGGCCAATTTCTCGCGCCGTGGGACATGAAAAACGTCGTCGACAAAGCGCAGGCGACGGGAAACCAGCAGATCATGGTTTGCGAACGCGGTGTTTCTTTCGGTTATAACAATCTTGTCTCCGACATGCGTTCTCTGGCGGTCATGCGCGAAACCGGCTGCCCGGTGGTGTTTGACGCGACCCATTCTGTACAGTTACCCGGTGGGCAAGGCAATCGCTCCGGTGGTCAGCGCGAATTTGTACCCGTGCTGGCGCGGGCAGCGGTCGCGGCGGGCGTGTCCGGTGTTTTTATGGAAACCCACCCAGACCCCGACAAGGCGTTAAGTGACGGCCCGAATGCGTGGCCGCTCGCTTTGATGGCCGAATTATTGCTTACTTTGGTCGAACTTGACCGTTTAGTCAAAGCAAAGCCTTTCGCTGAGAGCGATTTTCTAAGATAATTCGCGGCCTCAACGACTCAATAATTTTTGGAGCACTCGCTGTGAGCGAGCGCTCGTAATCTGTACTCGGAGTGAAAATGGCGAAGATAGCTACAATCCATGCCCGTGAAATCATCGATTCGCGTGGGAATCCTACCGTTGAAGCGGACGTGACGCTGGACAACGGCATGATGGGCCGCGCGGCCGTGCCTTCAGGCGCGTCGACGGGTTCACGTGAGGCGATGGAACTGCGCGATGGCGACGGCAAGCGTTACGGCGGCAAAGGCGTGTTGCAGGCAGTGGGGTTCGTTAATGGCGAAATTCAAGCTGCGCTAAAAGGCCGCGATGTGGCGGACCAAGAAGGTCTTGACCGCACCATGATTGCGCTGGACGGCACGCCCAACAAGAGTCGTTTTGGGGCCAATGCCATTCTTGCCGTTTCTTTGGCGGCGGCTAAAGCAGGCGCCTTGGCGTCACGTCAATCCCTGTTTCGCTATGTCAATCGCGGTGCCGAAATGACGATGCCTGTGCCGATGATGAACATCATCAACGGCGGTGCGCATGCGGATAACAATATTGATGTGCAAGAATTCATGATCGTGCCCGTCGGCGCGCCTTCTTTCACGGAAGCGATGCGTTACGGCGCAGAAGTGTTTCATGCCTTGCGCAAAGTTTTGCATAAGGCCGGTCACAACACGGCCGTGGGCGACGAAGGCGGTTTCGCGCCTAACTTGAAATCGCACGACGAAGCGATCGAAGTCATTCTGGAAAGCATCGAGAAAGCGGGTTACACAGCGGGCAAGGACATCGTTCTTGCAGTGGACGTCGCCAGTTCCGAGTTTTACAAAAACGGAAACTACGTACTCGAATCCGAAAAGCGCAGCTTATCGAGCGATGAGTTCTGTTCGTATCTCGAAGCGTGGGTCAACAAGTATCCCGTTATTTCCATTGAAGACGGCATGGCCGAAGGCGATTGGGCAGGTTGGAAGACCTTGAGCACGCGCTTAGGCAATCGCGTGCAATTGGTGGGCGACGATTTATTCGTGACCAACACCGCCATTCTCAAGCAAGGCATCGAAAAAGGCATCGCTAATTCGATTCTGATTAAAGTGAACCAAATCGGCACTTTAACGGAAACCTTAGCGGCAGTGGAAATGGCGCGTAAAGCAGGCTATTCTGCTGTGATGTCACATCGCTCCGGTGAAACCGAAGATACAACGATTGCCGACTTAGCAGTGGCTACAGGTTGCGGTCAGATCAAGACTGGCTCCTTGTCGCGCACGGATCGGATGGCGAAGTACAATCAGTTACTGCGAATTGAAGAAGAATTGGGCAGCGCGGCGCGTTATCCAGGACGCCAGGCGTTTAATAAACTACGCTAGACTCAGGGTCGAGTAACGCTTGATCCATTAACCTTGCCGGCGGGTAATCACAATGAAGTGGATAGGTTTAGCGTTAGTCGTCGTACTACTTGGTCTACAAAGTTCACTTTGGCTAGGCGGCGGCAGCTTGCGCTCCGCCTGGCAACTTTCCGGCGCCATTGAACAGCAAAAGCTGGAAAATGAAACGCTTGCGAGCCGCAATCGCGTGCTGGCAGCGGAGGTGTTTGATCTCAAAGAAGGCAACGCCGCTGTCGAGGAGTTAGCCCGAAGCGAACTCGGTATGATTCGCAAAGACGAAACCTTTCATCAAGTTGCCGAGCCACGGCATTGACCACCCGAACCCATCCACACGTTAGCCAATATTGGGCGGTTGTGCCGGCCGCTGGTCATGGCAAGCGCATGCATGCTGATCGGCCTAAACAATATCTGCCATTACTTGGCCGAACGGTCATCGAGCACACGGTGGGGCGTTTGGCGAGTTATCCTGACATTGTCGGGGTAGTGGTGGCGGCATGCCTCGATGATCCTTACTGGGAAAGTTGTCGATTTTCGTCGCGGGTTCCGATTCATCGGGTTACCGGCGGAAATGAGCGCTGTCAATCGGTGCTTAATGCGCTCAATTTTCTCGCCGACATAGCCCATGAACAAGACTGGGTGTTAGTGCACGATGCGGCTCGCCCGTGTTTGCGCCATACCGACATCGCCAGACTCATGGTGGCGGTTAGAGTGGGAGCAGGAGGGATGTTAGGCTTGCCAGTATCCGACACATTGAAATATTGCGACAGCAGTAATCAAGTGGAGCGCACCGTGAGTCGTGATCACTTGTGGCGCGCGCTCACTCCGCAAATGTTCCGCTTAGGGGCGCTTCGGCGGGCGCTGGCCGACGCGGCGGCCCAACATATATTAGTGACGGACGAAGCCAGCGCGATGGAACGTACAGGCGTACACCCCCTGATGGTGGAAGGCTCGGCGGATAATATTAAAATCACCCATCCCCAAGATTTACGCTTGGCCGAGATTTTCTTGCAGCATCAAAAAGCAGAAACCGCGTGATGCGCATTGGCCAAGGCTATGACGTACACGCGTTCGAAGTCGGTCGCCGCTTGGTCTTGGGCGGCGTTACCGTGCCGCATGATCGCGGACTCGCGGGCCATTCCGACGCCGATGTACTAATTCACGCTATTTGCGACGCGCTACTAGGCGCAGCCGGTTTGGGTGATATCGGTAAACATTTTCCCGATACGTCCAAAGACTATAAAGACATCGACAGCCGCATCTTGTTGCGCCATGTGGCGGGATTGTTACCGCGACATGGTCTAAAAGTTTCTAACATTGATGCAACGGTTGTTGCCCAACGTCCCAAATTAGCGCCGTTTATTGAAGCCATGCGGGCGAATATCGCCGCTGATTTGGGCTTAAATCCAAGTCGCGTCAATGTAAAAGCAACGACGACGGAACGCTTGGGTTTCGCTGGCCGTGAAGAAGGTATCGCTGCCTATGCGGTTTCCTTGTTGATGGAAGATCCGCAATTGGCAGACCCGGATTTGTTTCGGAGTGAGGGTTAGGCGTTGGTGCGGTGCCAAAGGATAGGTTTGTTGGGTTTATTCCAAGCAGGCGCGATGGCTATCGATTACAAGAAAGCACGCAGCCGGTCTAGCTCCTCGTCTAGGGCGTGCTGGTAAGCTGTCCCGCGTGGTGGTTTGCCCACCTCGTAGCCTAATTTAACTTGCATCTGCCCATCAAGCATCGAAATGGTGCTCCACCCAATTACCTGGTCGTGCCACAACAGCGGCAGTGCGTAATAGCCTCGCACGCGCTTGGCTGCGGGTGTGTATGCCTCAAAGCGGTAGGCCCATCCCCAAAGGTGCTCAAAGCGACGGCGGTCCCACACGAGCGGGTCAAATGGGGCTAGCAGGCGTACTACTTCATCGGGCGCATGGCGGCGCGACGAAGGGCTTTCTGTGGCGGGCCAGTAATAGGTCTGGCCGTTCACCGAAGCACTGGCTAGGCGTTCTTTGGCGCGCGCCATCGCCTTACGCCGCAAGTGGGTCCACTGCGGTGTGCCGTGACGCAGGTGGTTGATCAGCTCACCCAAGCTGCGCTCGGGCAACGGCGCATATTTATTTACGATCACATCCACCAGTGCGTCTTGGGCCTGTTGTGGGTCGGGCGTGTCTTCAGGCGCGATACGTTCAGTGTAAGTGCGCACCCCGTTGGCGCGGCCCGCGATGCGAAGCAGACCGCGATAGTGCATGTCGTCTAATAGCTGCGTGCTGGCGTTGCTGGAGCCGCCAAACCAGTTGTGCGATTTGCCGTGGGCAAAGTGCGCGTCCACCGTGCGCGGGTGCACCACGCCGTGTGCCCGCACAAAATCTAGCACCGCATCCATTTGTTTGCGCCTCGCCTCGGTGAGTGCCGTCCTAGGCGTGCGCGGGTGCATTAATGCCTGGGTGGCGCGCGGCAGGAAGCCGTAATTGACGAAGTAGTCTTCTTCAATATCGAGTGCCGCATAGCGCCGCTCCAGGTCGCCCGCGCGGTAGCCTTTTACGCGGTGGCGCAACGTCAGGTCTTGCGCTCGGGCCGGGGCGCGAATTGGGTCGGCCTGCACAAAGCCTAGCCGAGTGATGGCCTTGGCCAAGGTGGTCGGCTTAAAAAAGGTGCGTGCTACCGCGTAGCCGCGCAAGGTGTCTGTGTTGATGAGCAAGATTACCGCCATGTATACTGTG
>JANOTC010000577.1:0-2815 GCA_031416175.1 Gammaproteobacteria bacterium | reverse complement strand
GATTTGTCCGGATCCAGTTTGTTACCTAAGCCCATGTAAAAGGTGCCGGAGAGCACAGTGACCCGCTCGACCACCGGATGCCAATGCGGCGGCACTTTGTAGTTAGCCGGGACCTTGATTCGAACCGTGAATGGCACGGCTTCATTCATAGGCCCTTCAATGACGGCAAGCTTGGCCCCAGGCGGCAGCGACGCTACATCTGTCCAGGTGAGATCAGCTGGTGTAACCATCTTGTGCGTACTTGACTCCGCAAAAGCACTCGCTGAGATGGCGCATCCCAGCGTCAACAGCGCAGCTGCGAGATAGTTCTTGGCTTTCATGACTCCTCCATTAGTGGGTGCGACGGTTCGGTACTCGGTGCGACATGTTAAGGCGACGCTCCATGCCAGTTACTTGTAGGCCACGCCAGCGCTCGCCGGGCCTGCCAACGGAATCACCTCGGTCCTGCTGAAACCCACCTCGCGACACCACCGGGAAAAATCAGCGCCGGTGAAATCGAATGCGTCGCCGAACTCGATCAACATGTTGAGCGACATCATCAGCCCGAAGGCATTCTCGCGTCTCGCGTCATCGATCAGGTTCTCAATGACGACGAACGCGCCTCCTGGAGGCAAAGCCTCGTAGGCGGCGCGGATGAGGTGCATTTTCTTCTCCAGATTCCAGTCGTGCAGAATCATGCCCATCGTAATCACATCGGCCTTCGGCAGCGGCTCCGCGAAGAAATCGAGAGATTTTGCAGAGATTCGATCCGCAAGTCCGGCGGCCGCGATCTTTCGCTCCGCGATCAGGGTGGCCGGCGAAAGGTCGGTCGAGATGCAGCGAAGGTGGGGGTGTTTCCGGGCCACGAACATTGACAGTTGGCCGGACGCTCCACCCACGTCACAGAGTGTGTGGTAACGGGAGAAGTCAAACTTCTCGGCAAAGGCCTGAAAATTGCCCGCGGAAATTCCGCTCATGGCATCCATGAATTGCTCAAGCCGCTCGGGCTTGCTGTACAACTCGGCGAACATCGAGGTGCCCGTATGCTTGATCTCATTCTGCGGCTTGCCGGTGCGGAGTGCGTCGGTGAGGTCACCCCAGAAACGATAAAGGCGGGCGTTGGCCATTTCCAGGAAGCCGCCAATGAACTGTGGGCTGCGCCTATCGAGGAACAATGCAGTTTCCTCGGTATTGCGATACCGCGCCTCAGGGCCAACACCGTCGCGGTCAAGGAAGCGCAAAGCCACCAGGGTGTCGAAGAAATCAGGGCTGGCCCTCGGGTGCAACCGAAGCGCGTCCTGAAGCTCGCGGCCGTTCATGGAATTGGCGCCAAGTTTTGTGAATAGCTCCAGTTCTACCGCCGAGAGCAGCACCTTGGCCGGCCAGAAGGCCATGCCAACTTCCATGATTCTCGCCGGCGATAGTGTGTCCATGCCTGATGCTACCTTTCTGTGGTCGGCGGGCGTATCGAGTCTACGCTCATTTGTGCGGCCCAACGAGGTTGTAGAAAAACTCGGAGAGCTTTCCGACACTCCAAAAACGCAAAAAAGTGTTCGCAACAATTACCTCAACGGCCTCTCGGCGATGTTCAAACCAATTTGAGGTGGTCGTCGTGCGCATTTTCGAGATCGGCTAAAAAGGGGTGGGGGTTTTTCTACAGCCTCAACGCCCAGGTTCAGCGGCGGGCCGAGCGCGCAGCGCGAGGACCGTCGCGTGGAATGCCTTTAGGCGCGCCGTTCAGATTCATAACGGTGGTCTCGGTTTGCGCCACATCCGCCACAACGGCGGCGATCCCTCGCCAAGTCTGAACTCTTCAGTGACTTCGAATCCGTGACGCTCATACAGCCGGCGGTTGATTGGGGAAGATGCCTCTAGGTATGCCGGTATCGCCTCACGATCACAGCGCTTGAGGACGGGCGCGAGCAGAGCGGACCCAATTCCCTTTCCCTGCCACTCGGGATCAATACCGGCAAACGGAAGGTAGAAGTGACGCTCCTTCGGATGGTTTGATTCCATGGCGGCGACGCCTCGAAGCACTCGGCCGAGAGAGCGGCCGAGCGTCATGGCCAGACCGGGGAGCAGCAGGATCTGTCGAACGGGACTAACCTCCCATCCACCTGGAGGCAGCCAAATAGCGGCACCCACAATTCCGGCCGTAGTTAGACACTCGCCCTGACGAAACCACAGTTTGCGCAGGTAGAAATGGAACGCGCGCTCAAGGAGTATGCGACGGCGCGCGTTATCGGAGAAGAGCCATCCCGCCGGAGGGTCGTCGTAGAAGGCGCGCGCAAGCACCGCCGCAACTTCACGCAGCTCACCGGCAGTGACCTTGCGGACCGATTGCAGCTCGCGCTGCTTTGCTTCAGCCGTCACGGGCGGGGTTTTAACGTTCATGAGGTGAGTATCGTTCCGTATAAAGCGCCGCGGTTCACGGGCACCGCCGCGTAGCGGCGGCGTCCCGTGGAACTGATTGGGCACCGTTCGCCAATGGAGCGCTGCCCGTCTTCGCCGCAAGAGCATACAAGGGCCACCGCCCAGGCACGCCCTTGAGATCGTGGAGACCGCGTTCCTCGAAGCAATAACGCGAGCCCATCAGGATGCCGTGCACCGTATGCGAGACCAGGATTTCCCGGGCTTGCGCCGTGGCCATGACGCGCGCGGCGAAGTGCACGGCGATCCCGCCGATGCGGCCGTCGTCGCGCAGCTCCACTTCGCCGGTGTGGAGCCCCGCCCGAATCTCGATGCCGAGCGCTGCGAGCGCATCGTTCAGGGCTTGGGCGCAATCGAGCGCGTGCCCCGGGCTTCCGAACGTCGTCAGCGTGCCGTCGCCGGCAGA
>JANOTC010000576.1:0-3184 GCA_031416175.1 Gammaproteobacteria bacterium | reverse complement strand
GGTGCAGCTGGTGCAGCTGGTGCAGCTGGCGCAGCTGGTGCAGCTGGTGTCGTCGCTGCAGGAGGAGCACCACGTCGTGATGAAACGAGTGTTTGGCCGTGCCCTGCATGAACGGTGACGACGGTGTCAGTGTTTTTTACGCCTTGTAGGGGGCGGCGTTGCGAGGCGTCTTTTACCGCAGGGTCAGCATTATCGTTCGAATTTTTCGGCTGAATTCGCGTTTCCCCGCAGCTTACAACGGAAACGGATACCAATCCGGCAAATAAATATTTGAGACGTCGAAAGCCGTTACGAAATAAAAACCCGAACAGCAAAAATTGTTTGCTCATGACATTCCCTCTCCCCAGTCCCCATATTCGAAACAACTTATGATTTTTGAAGATTCACCTTAGCGGCCACACCACCTAGGGCGTAAAACCATAACTAACAAAGCGAAGCTCTAAGCGATTATAGTCACAATTTTTTCAAAATTCCAGCTTCCTAGAATGATTGTAGGCGCATGAAATTACCAAATCGTTTTTACATGTTCGTATTTGCGTATCCGCTCATCGGCCGTTACTAATGGGACTGAAAGCACGCGCGCGGTAGCCACTATGATTCTGTCGGCCGGGTCTTTGTGAAACACATCGGGAAGAGAGTTGGATCTCAGGGCGACTGCGTTGTCCACTGGGACAAAACGAACCTCTTCAATTTGCGCAACTGTTTGTAGCCAGGCCTCGATGTCTGTGCTCAGCGCCAGCCGTTCATGCTGTACTAACATTGCAATTTCCCAAACGGAAATAGACGAGACAAGGAGAGCGCCGTCTTTTGCCTTGCGCTCTTGATCAATGGCACGCTTGGCCGCCTTGGAGAGTTCGTCGCCCCCATTGACCCACCACAACAAAATGGGCACGGTTCAAAAACGGTGTGTTTTGGGTACCCGTAGATGAGCCTATGCCAACCGGAAAACGGCAATTAATTGAAGGCGTTGAGTGATAA
Organism: Gammaproteobacteria bacterium; assembly: GCA_031416175.1. Taxonomy (GTDB): domain Bacteria; phylum Pseudomonadota; class Gammaproteobacteria; order S012-40; family S012-40; genus JANOTC01. The sequence continues at coordinate 2,206 of JANOTC010000576.1, read as the reverse complement.
GCAGCAGGCTATGACGGTACCTTAGTAGTACCCTTGATTTGAACCGTGCCGAAAAAAGTAGTGGATAAAATCCGTGGCGGTCGATTGCCTCGGTATTGAGAGTTGGTGGATTAGCGGTTTTGTAACGGTTTTTCATTAGCAGTTAATTATGCCGTGATAAAAAAAATTGGCTGTAAATCGGATGATAGAACAGCCGTATTGCAGGCGGCATTTCGAAGTTACTGATAATTAAGGCAATAGCAGGGAGATGTCAATGTTGCTACGGGGTATCCTCATCGCGGTCACTGCTTTGGGCGTAGGCGCTTGCTCTGAACGGCGAGTGTCAACGGAGCAAGACTCGTCTTCTACATCCAATTCGAAATCAGCCGAAACCGGCGGAAACAACGCCGCGGGCCGGGTTGTCGGCTCGGCAATGGGTACTGGCGGAACAGTCAATCCCAGCATGGTCATGCCACCGGGCATGATGCCCGGGGTTCCGTTAATGCCTGTGGCGGGTGGGACAGTGCCGGGCGTAACCACTCCTGGGGTCGCTACGCCGGGGGTTACAACCCCGCCCGCAACTGCCGCTGCCGTAGTCGATTTTCAATATTTGCCGATGTTAACCGACAGCGACGGCAATCCTAACGATAACAACGCAACCTATAATCTGACCGTTGACGCCAATGTCGCGGTTAAAGTGGTGACACCGACCGGAACATGGACCACGCCGATGATGCGTTACAACAGCTTGCAATTACCGCCAGTGATTGTCGCCAAGCGCGGTACGAATATTCGCGTCAATGTGCAGAACCGGTTGGCGCAACCGACCACGGTGCATTGGCACGGTTTCAAAATTCCAGCGGTGCAAGACGGTGGTCCCGATGAACCCATTGCCGTTGGCGCATCGCGTACTTATAACTTCCAAATATCGCAAGCGGCGGCACCGCTGTGGTTTCATCCGCATGCCGAAGGTTCTACGGCGGTGCAGGTGTATAGCGGCTTAGCGGGCGCGTTTGTTATCACCGATGATATTACGCAAAATTTGGAAACCACTAAGCAACTGCCGTCAGGTGCCTACGATATACCCTTGCTGGTACAAGATCGTAGCTTTCTTCCGGCCAATGCCGCAGGCGTGCGTGGTCTTGCCTATGGCGGCATGATGGCGGGTATGTTCGGCATGTTGGGCGACCGTATGCTGGTCAATGGTGTGGAACAGCCCACGTTAAGTGTCAATACACGCCAGTACCGTTTCAAAATATTTAATGCCTCCAATGCGCGTAATTATGACTTCGCTTTGAGTAACGGCGCTGCGTTCTCGGTGATCGCCACTGACGGTGGACTATTACCGACGCCGGTACGAGCCGATCACGTTCTCTTGAGCGCTGGCGAACGCGCGGAAATCGTTGTCGACTTTCGCACCATGGCATTGAACAGTACCGTTTCTTTAGTGAATCGACTGGTTGCCGCAGGCACTACGGCGTCGGAGTTGATGCGTTTCACCGTGGCGACACAAGCTGTGGACGATGTAACGCTCTACGCCAGTCTGCCAGCGAATGCGGATATTAATCAACGCCTACTGGCGGCAAGCGCGACGGCGGGGCGTACCTTTGTAATGAACATGGTAGGCATGATGCAGTTCGCGATTAACAGCAAACTTTTCAATATCGGCCGTATTGATGAGCTTGCCGCCAACGGCGCCACCGAAGTGTGGACGATTAGCAACGCCACGATGATGGCGCATCCATTCCATGCCCACGCGATACAGTGGCAGGTGTTGGATCGTAGCGGTGTTCCGGCCAATGGCGTCGATCTGGGTTGGAAAGATACTGTCTTAGTGCAACCCGGCGAGACTGTACGCATCATCGGAAAGTTTGACCCGATCATCAACAAGGGGCTCTACTTTTACCATTGTCATATCTTGGAGCATGAAGATGCCGGTATGATGGGCACGTTTTTTATTCAGTAAACTCTGGCTATTGGCATATCAGCAGAGGTGAGTGACAACCTCTGCTGTTTTCTCCGCAAGGCTCTCGCTCTTCGCTCGGCAATGTTGGTTCGACGGCCTGCTAAGTCCAGCAGGAAGTCCGTTCGCGGTCAGAAGGTGAAAGCCACCGATGCCATCGATGCTGCGTTTGATCCAGCACCCGAGCTGAGCGCCACAAGAAATCGCCTGCCGAAATATTGTCGGGGAAACCACATCCACATGGGTTGGAGATGTTAGGTTTCG
>JANOTC010000575.1:0-3960 GCA_031416175.1 Gammaproteobacteria bacterium | reverse complement strand
AGACTCGGAAGTGCAGTCGCTGGCCGGTGAAGAGCGGCTCAGTCAGGAGCTAAAACAGTTTGTCGGGCAGCTCGCTGGGCGCCTGCACCAGGAAGCGGACGCGGTAATCGCCCAAGCCCGTGACGGCCACGCGCAGGAACGTGCACAGCTGGAGGCCCAACTGAACGCGGCGCGGGAGGAAGTGGCGCTGGCGACCCAGAAAAATGCCGCGCTGACGCAGGAACAGAGCGAGACCGAGGCGGCACTGACACAAGCGCAAGAGCGTTTGACCGCCGAACACATCGAAGCCGGTCGACTTCGGCAGGAAGTCGATGACGCTCACCTTCGTCTTGCCGACAAAGAACAACAGATTCGGTCCTTGGATGAAAAGCATCAGCACGCGCGCGAGGCGTTGGACCATTTTCGTCAGTCCAATAAAGAACAGCGCGAGCAAGAAAAAACACGGCATGACCATCAGGTGCAGCTCCTACACACTGAAATACGGCAGCTTCAGGCCGTCCAAGTCAGCAAACAAAATGAAGTGACCGAACTGACTAAGAGTAATGCCCGGCTCGCGGCCGAATTTAGGGATGCCCAGAAGCATTTGACCGCCGCGGAGTGGCGAAGTCAGAGCCTAGAGGGCACCGTCGAAACCGTGAAAGCGCAGGCGCGAGAGTTTGCATCAGAACGGAATGGCGCGCAGAGAGACCTCTTGAGCTTGCAAGATGCGCACGGGAAATTGCAGGCGGCTTTCGCGCAGCAGGTGGAGGTTAGACGGCAATTGGAAATCGAGTTGGCGGGTGCCAAGGCGGTGGTTTCGACGCAAGAGCAGATGATGGCTTCGCTGGCGGAAGCGATTAAGAAGTCCCAGGAAATTAAGCAGAGCGGGAACGTGGTGACGGAGCAGGCGCCTTTGCTGACATCCGGATAAAGCTGGGTGTGCACGTACAACCGACATACATAGCCACCCGCCTTGGCGGCCAGAGCTGTTGAAACAAGGCTTTACAGAAGGTCGCAGACTCAGCGTGTACGCTACACCTACACTTTTGGCGTGATGGGCAAAAATAGCCAAATTCCGAGGGTTTGGGCTTAGAACCCCTAAATCCGACAGGCTGCTAGGGCGCCTGGGCGCGACGTACGCTTGACAACAATAACCTATTCGGTTACTGTTTCGAGCATGGAAAAGAACGTCCCTCACTGCAAGCTAGCGGTCGTGCAGACCTTAATAGCGGCCGACAAGGTGCGGATTACGAAGTCGGCTCTTTTCGGTGCCGAAGGGCTTGGATTCGATTTTGACGACGTTTTGGCCGTTGTTAAGGCCCTTAAGCCCAAGGATTTCTACAAAAGCATGACCACGCAGGCGGATCACGCTGTTTGGCAGGATGTATATCGGCCCGCGACCAAGGCGGGCGAGGTCTACCTGAAATTGACCGTCATCCAAGACGTGCTCATCGTGTCGTTTAAGGAGTTGTGAAATGAAGTGCCCCGCCTGTGCCGCAGCGAATTTGGTGCATGATACGCGCGACATTCCCTATACCTACAAAGGTGAGTCGACGATTCTTCCATCGGTGACGGGTGACTATTGTCCGGCGTGCGATGAAGCCATTTTTGAGGCGGTAGAATCACGACGTATTAGCGCCTTCATGCGTGAATTCACCAAACAGGTCAATGCGTCAATCGTCGATCCAGAATTCATAATCCGCGTTCGCAAAAAGCTTCAGCTGGACCAGAAGCAGGCCGCTGAAATATTTGGCGGCGGTGTGAATGCCTTCTCTCGTTATGAAACCGGCAAGGCCAAGCCGCCGGTGGCGTTAGTGAAGTTATTCCGGGTATTAGACCGGCACCCGGATCTATTGGATGAGATAAGGGCGGCCTAACGACATCGCCGATGAATAAAGTCGATCGCTACGTACAGGCCTCTACGCGCAAGAAGACAACGCTGAGTTACCAAGCGGCGGTGCGGCATTTCGAAGAGGAATGGGGCGGCTATCTGCCGGCCACCACCGACAGTATCGCGCGCTATCTAGCCGACCATGCCGAAACCTTAGCCATGAATACGCTGAAACTGCGTTTGGCGGGCTTAGCGCAATGGCACCGGGATTACGGCTTCGCCGACCCGACCAAATCGCCGCTGGTCAAAAAGGTGCTAAAAGGCATTCGGGAAATCCATCCCGCGCAGGAGAAGCAAGCCAAACCCTTGCATCTCGCACAGCTCACGCAAGCAGTCGCTTGGTTAGAGACTAACCTCCAACAGGCGGTGGCGACAAACCATCGCGCCGAGCAATTACGTTTTTTACGCGACCGCGCCTTAGTCTTGATTGGATTTTGGCGTGCGTTTCGGAGCGATGAATTGAGCCGCCTCTGCGTAGAACACGTTGAGGTCGATCCGGGCAAAGGGATGACGCTTTATCTGTCGCGCAGCAAAACCGATAAGCAGTCGAACGGGAAAACCTATCGGGCGCCTGCACTGAAACAACTCTGCCCCGTAACGGCCTACCAAGAATGGATCAACGCCGCCGGACTCGAAAGCGGTCCCGTATTTCGAAGTATTGATCGCTGGGGACATATTGCGGAGGAAGGGCTAAATTCGACCAGTATTATCCCCCTATTGCGGCGAATACTGCGGGGTGCCGGTGTGGCGGATGCAGAACACTTTAGCAGCCACTCCTTACGCCGAGGATTCGCGACGTGGGCCAATGGCAATGGCTGGGACCTCAAGACGCTAATGGGCTACGTCGGTTGGAATGATGTGAAATCGGCGATGCGGTACATTGATGGAAATGCCGCATTACAGTGGGAAGCGATCTAGCCACAGCGTCGCCGAACGCTTGACGCCTGGCGCGATGGGCAGGATCACGGATGATATGCGCCGCGTACCCGGCGGTACACGTCCGACGGTTCAATGTTTGGTAGTGAGTTATTATCGAACATTTATGGTCGCAGGGAGCGCTATCCCGCCGTTGGGGACATTCCATCCCTCGCTCTGCCGCGGAAAGGCCGGGATTCACCATTTTTCTATGTTGAGGCTCGGTCGGGACCTTTGGCTTTTTACAGAAACAAGGTTCCGTAAGAAATCTATTGACTAGAGTGGATGGTACCGTCAATATCTGACGGTATTGGGCCGATACACTTGGACGGACGCCGCTATACCCAGCAATATCGCAAAGATGGACTTGACTGCGAAGACGGCTACGCAGATGGTGCGGACACTAGCCGTAGACTCTTCGCAGGTGTTTTTTACGAAGCATGCTGAAGACCGGATGAAGGCTCGGAAAGTCACGCGGATGCAGGTATTGCGGTGTTTAACCAAGGGACTGATCGTCGAAGGTCCGGCCAAAAGTGTAAAAGGCAATTGGGAATTTCGACTTGAGTGTGTATCTGCAGGCGACGCGCTGAACGTAGCGGCGGCGCTGGATAGTGATGACAATGGAACTTTCGTTGTTGTTATTACGGCTTATTGGGTTTAGGGAGAGGGTCACTATGTTTCACTACACAAGTTGCGGACTTCGCAATATTTGGTTGCGAAACGGGTATGTTGAGCGCAGCACGAGCTATGGGGACGCCGTTGCCATCCATGATGTTGAAGGATTGCACAAGGCTATCGGCCTGTTTCTGGTTAAAGAGAAGCCCAGGCTTTCGAGCGCCGAAGTTCGGTTTCTACGGAAAGAGCTGGATATGCCGCAGGTACATCTTGCACAAGTCCTGGGCGTTGGCGAGACGACCATTCGCGCGTGGGAAGCGAGCCGAGCTGTGATTACTCGGCCTGCCGAACGATTCTTGCGAGCCCTATACCTTGAGCATGTCGAGGGCGACGGGACGATCCGAGCCTTGGTTGAGAGACTGAGTCAAATCAATCGAGATGATCATCATAAACGCATCGAAATGTCGGAAACGGATAGCGGGTGGTTATCGCGGGCGGCCTAACGAATCCTTGCACGGCTCAAAAACACATCGAGTAACCTACTTGGCCGACCATTCTCG
>JANOTC010000574.1:0-1992 GCA_031416175.1 Gammaproteobacteria bacterium | reverse complement strand
GAGTTGCACGATGCGCTGAAGCAGGACGGCTACAGTGGGGAAAAGCTCGAAGTGTTTCTGGTGCGTCTGGTGTTTTGTTTCTTTGCCGACGATACCGGTATTTTCACGCCCAAGGATTCCTTTCTCGACTTGATCGAAAACCGCACGCGCGAAGATGGAGCCGATGTCGGGCAGACGCTCGCCACGTTATTTGAAGTGCTCAATCAATCTGAATCAGAACGGCAAAAATCGCTGGACGAAGATTTGGCGCGCTTCCCTCACGTCAACGGTCGGCTGTTTGAAAAAACCCTGCCGATACCGCATTTTAATAGCGCCATGCGGGCGCAGTTGATTGCTTGTTGCGAGCTTAATTGGGCGGCGATTTCCCCGGCGATTTTCGGCGCCATGTTTCAGAAAATCATCGAGCTGGACGCGAAAGACCGTCGTCGCCAGCTTGGCGCACATTACACTTCCGAAGCCAATATTCTTAAGCTCATTGGGCCTTTGTTTCTGGACGAATTGCGTGCCGAATTTGCGCAAGTCAAGAAAGACAAAAACAAACTCTTTGCATTTCATAAAAAGCTGCGCAGCCTCACCTTTCTCGACCCCGCCTGCGGCTGTGGCAACTTCCTCGTCGTCACCTACCGTGAGCTGAGGCGGTTGGAGCTCGAGGTGCTGCGGGCAGCCCAAGCCTTCGGCCCCATTGCCGATGTATTTCGCGCCGTGCAAGTCAATGTCGATCAGTGCTACGGCATTGAAATAGAAGAGTTCCCGGCGCAAATTGCGCAGGTTGCGCTATGGCTCACCGACCACCAGATGAACGTCGAGGTGGGTGTGGAATTCGGCACTTACTTCGCTCGCATCCCGCTCACCACCTCGGCCAGTATCCGTCACGGCAACGCGTTGAAGCTGGACTGGGAGGCCTTTGTGCCGCCTACTGGCTTATCTTACATACTCGGCAATCCTCCATTCATCGGCAAGACTTACCAATCAGCTCCGCAAAAAGAAGACATGGCTGCACTCACCCATGGGATGAAAGGCGCAGGCGTGCTGGACTATGTAGCGGGCTGGTATCTTAAGGCCGCGCAATACCTAAGTGGGCGCAAGCACGGTTACGCCGGTCGCGACAAAAAACAGTTTGAGGACGTGCGTTTTGGTAAGCAGAAAACCTTCGTCGGCGACTTGTTCGTGGAGTTAGAACAGGCCGATGAAACAGCCCGTGCAAAAATCCGTTGCGCCTTTGTTTCCACGAACAGTATTACTCAAGGCGAACAGGTTGGCGTGTTGTGGGGTGAGCTATTCCGTCAGGGTGTTCGAATTCACTTCGCCCATCGCACCTTTAAGTGGAGCAACGAAGCGCCGGGTAAGGCCGCCGTGCATTGCGTTATTGTTGGCTTTGGCATGGGCGAACCGCAACAGGCTAGACTATTCGATTACGCCGATCCGGCAGGGGAGGCACACGAAATCAAGGCGACGCAGATCAATCCGTATTTGGTCGATGCGCCTGAAGTGGCTTTGCCCACGCGGGGCGAGCCCATTTGTCTTGTATCGGAAATGGTAAATGGCAGCAAACCAACCGACGGTGGAAACTTGCTGCTATCGGATTCGGAGAAAATCAAGCTAATAGTATTAGAGCCTGAAGCCGCACCATGGATACGCCGTTTTATGGGTGCTGAAGAGTTCATCAATGGTGTAGACCGCTGGTGTCTGTGGTTAAAAGAGATGCCGCCAGAAATTTTGTGTCGGCTTCCGCATGTTATGGCGCGTGTTGAAAGCGTGCGCCAAATGCGCATTGCCAGTAAAGATGAGCAAACTCGAAAAGATGCGGCTACGCCTACTCTATTCCAAAAAATTCGCCAACCCGCCACAAATTATCTAGCCATACCCAAAACATCCTCAGAGCGTCGGCTATACATCCCCATCGGGTTCTTGTCCGCCGATGTCATTGCCAGCACCGAAATTTTTACCGTCCCCAACGCCACGCCCTACCACTTCGGCATCCTCACCTCCACC
>JANOTC010000573.1:0-7796 GCA_031416175.1 Gammaproteobacteria bacterium | reverse complement strand
CACATATTTATAGGGATCAGTCGTTCGGTAGTTTACTGACAGGCGCGGGTATCGCCTTATTTGGCAGGGCAGGGCGCGTCGTTTCCAATAGCGTCGCGCTGACCACTAACAACCCGCCGAATATTTCTGTCATAGTCAGCGCGTTTCCGCCTATCCAGGCAGAGGACACGGCGGCGGCGACCAGTTCCATGACAATAATCACGGCCGAGCGGCTGGCTTCCATTTGCGTTACCGCCCATTGCGAGGCCATGCTTGCCACTAATATCCAAAATACACCGTAGGCGGCGATTGCGGTGAGATGTTCGAATTCGACGGTTGGGGGAGGCGCTACACCAAAAATGATTAAGCCGCCTGCCATGGCCGTACAACCAAAAAACACCGCCGCGACGTTACTGGCAATAGGCATTTGCGCGTAAGCACGAAAAGTAACGTTGGTCATCGCAAACGCGAAACCCGCTGAAACAGCGACAAAGTCGACAAAGGTGAATGAAAAGAGGGCGAGATTAAATGCACCGACAATGAGCGCGGCCCCGAATAGCGCGAGTCCGACACCGAGCCAACGTAGCGCATCTACATTCTCTTTGAGAAAAAAGCGCCCGCCTAAGGTTGCCCATACGGGGCACAAATAAAACAGCACCATCGCGCGCACCACGTCGCCATAAATCATGGAGTAAGAAAAGGCGAGGTTGGAATAGCCGCCTAATACTGCGATCAAAATGACTGTACGCCGATTATTACGCCATTGCGGTGCTTGCTTAATAAATACAGGGAGGAGCGCCAATGCACCGATGCCATAGGCGAGAAATACGAGGCTAACACCGTTGATGCCGATGCCGTGAAAATACTTGAGCGGTAACCAGGTTAGGCCCCAACTAATCGAGCTAATGGTCAATACAAAGACAGGCAATAACGGATTCATGTTAGACATTGCTCGGCGTGCAAAATAACGCAATGTGCGCGGTGTGAATTGGGTGAGCCTCCTGCAAACATAAGAATAGTGCGCGCCGCTGTTCCCCTCACTCAATTCGCTGCAAATGTTCGACCATCAACTGTAAATTACTCTCCCCTCGGAATTCGTTGATTTCTAATTTGAACGCAAGATGGATGCCGTCACCGGGTTTCACAGGTTGCTTGCCGTCCTCGCCGATGGCGTTGAAGGCGATGGCTTCTATTTGTTTTTTGAGACCTGGATGATCGAGCACCAGTTTGAGATGTTTTTCTTTGAGTACGCGCTGGCTAATTACGGTGAAATGGCCGTCGAAAACGGGCGACGCGAAGCCTTGTCCCCACGGTGCGGCGTCTCGCAGCATCTGGGCCAGGTCTAATGTGAAGTCCGTGCCACTTAACTCGCCGTCACTGAGGATTTCAGCGTGCAAGGTGGCGGGGTCCAAGTGCAGGCGTACTTCGGCGTCGAAGGCCGCTTGAAATGTGGCGAGATTTTCTTGCTTGATGGTCAACCCGGCTGCCATGGAGTGGCCACCGAATTTAGTGAGTAATCCAGGGTGACGTGCCGCGACAGCGTCCAAAACATCGCGAATATGCACGCCGACTACCGAGCGTGCTGAGCCTTTAATTTCACCGTCGTCACCCGGTGCACAGGCGATGACAGGGCGATGTAAGCGATCTTTTAGACGGCCGGCCAAAATACCGATAACGCCTTGGTGCCAAGTTGGATTATAAATGCACAAGCCTAACGGCAATTCGCTATTGTCTTCGACTTTGAATTGATCTAAGGCGAACAAGGCTTGTGTTTGCATGTCATTTTCAATTTCTCGGCGGGCCAAATTGAGGTGATCTAGCTGACTGGCCAGCGTACGCGCTTCTTCGATGCTGTCAGTGAGTAAGCAACGAATGCCAATGCTCATGTCGTCGAGTCGACCGGCTGCGTTTAGGCGTGGTCCAATAGCAAAGCCAAGATCACTCGCCACCAAACGATCTGGACTGCGTTTGGCAACCTCTAGCAGGGCATTGATGCCCGCATTGGCGTGGCCCGCGCGAATGCGTTTTAGCCCTTGGTTAACCAACACGCGATTGTTTTGATCGAGAATAACCACGTCTGCCACCGTGCCAAGCGCGACCAAATCTAACACCTGGGCGAGGTTGGGTTCGCTGATGCCGCGCGCTGAAAACCAATTAGATTCGCGCAAGCGTGCACGCAACGCGAGCATCACGTAAAAAATCACGCCCACGCCAGCCAAGTTCTTGCTCGCAAATTGATCGCCATGTTGATTGGGATTAACAATGGCCGCCGCAGCAGGCAGGACGGGGCCTTGTAAGTGATGATCCGTAATCAATACCGCGATATTTAGCGCATTGGCTGCACGCACCCCATCGACGGAAGAAATGCCGTTATCAACCGTGATGATAAGATCCGGCTGAAGTTCTTTCGCCGTTTCTTCAACGATTTGCGGGGTGAGGCCGTAACCGAATTTGAAACGATTCGGTACGCGGTAATGCACTTCGTTTGCGCCTAATAGACGCAAACAGCGAACCGCAACGACGGTGCTGGTGGCGCCGTCGGCGTCGAAGTCGCCAATGATGACGATGCGGAACTTGTTTTCTAGTGCGTGCACCAACACATTAACGGCGGCATCTATATTTTTCAAATCCGCGTAAGGCAGTAGGCGCTGCAACGAATGGTCCACCTCTTGAGGGTGGTTTACGCCCCGATTTTGCAGTACACGCCGCAAAACCGGGTGAAAGGAGGTAGTAGGCAAGCCGTCAACCGCGATGGGGTGACGTCGGACTATGCGTTTGTTCATGGACGCTGTTATGCCTGTATCAATGCGCGGGTGTCCGCAGGAACGCAATTAAACTTTATTTACCGTAGGCTTCACGCACAACGCGACCAATAATCGCTGCACCATTTTCCAATTCGTCTTCCGTCGCCGTCAAACTGATGCGTAGGCATTGGCGCTTATGTGGCCAGTCTTCTTTTAATCCTGGAAAAAACGGCTCGCCCGGAACCACAAAAACATGATGTTTCTTGATGCGCTGGTACAATTCTTTGTCGGTTATCGGCAAATCCTTCAGCCATAACCACGCGAAAATGGCACCTTCGGCTTCATGCAAATGCCAGGGTACGTCGTCGGGTAAATGGCGTTCGAAGGCGTCGGTGAGCACCTTAGCTTTACGTTGGTAAAACGGTTTGATAATTGTTTCGGAAACGCGGAACAAGTCGCCCGATGCGATGGCCTGCGCCGCTAAAGCTTGACCAAAGCGTGACGAGTGGATGCCGACGTTCGTTTGAAAGCACTCAAGTGCCTCGATATATTTCGCATCGCCAATGGCCACGCCAACCCGCTCGCCGGGCAAGCCTGCCTTGGACAAGCTCATACAATGAATCACGTTGGGGCCAAAAATCGGTGTCATTTTTGTGAACACCAAATTGGGAAATGGCGCGGCATAGGCTGAATCAATCAGCACGGGCACATCGTGCTTGGCAGCCGCGTTGACAATGCCGTGCACTTCGTCGTCTGTAAGCACGTTACCTGTTGGGTTCGCCGGGCGCGAAAAAAGTACCGCACCCACGTTGCTATCAATGTGTAAGCGATCGAAATCGGGCCGGTATTTGAAGCGGTGCGGCGCTGTAATGTCGATGGTTGGCTTGTACGCGACCAAGGTATCGTCGTCGAGTGTAACACCACCATAGCCGGTGTAGTCTGGGCTCAAAGGCAGCACGATTTTGCGTGAAACGCCGTTCGCAGCAGGGCCGCCAAAGCAATTTGCAGCGTAAAAGTACAATGTCTGACTGCCCGGTGTAATCAATACGTTTTCACGGACGATGCCCCAGCCGTAATGCGTGTTGAAAAACGCAACGATGGCGTCAATCAGTGGCATATAACCCTGGCTAGTGCCATAGCGGCCCACTACTTCGCCAAATTCCTTGCCCGCCATCAACTTCGCGGTGTATTCACGCCACATCGCCTCCACTTCTGGCAAAATCAGCGGATTGCCAGGGCTGAGATTGATCCATTTGCCCGAACCGGACTGCATGGTCTCAATGATGTCTTTCATAATGGCCCGAACACCGGTCAGGTTGGACATTTTCTGACCGATTCGGCTTAAACGTGGCTGCACGGTGAAGGCTCCGTAAGTTTGGGGCGAGTATTGTAGCTGACGGGGGCGTTAGAAGAGTGCATCCACTACCAAGTTTATCGCGCACAACGTTATCGTGCAGAAGTTTCCGGTTATACGCAGCCGTTGCTAAGAATCCGACTCAACTATGCGTAATAATCGCAATTGCACCGAATATCGCTGCTGCTAATCCAACCGCAATGACCATCCAATCACCGCGGGTCTGACTAACTGCCACAACGGCTGTTTCAGGATGCGCAGGATCATAACGTAGATCAATTGTTTGCCCCATTTCGAAGGAGTTGTTCAGTGCCGCCGCGATGGCAGGCGTGACTGACATGTTGGCGCGGTATTCACGGCCTTCAACGCGGAATAAGAAGGATATTTTTGACTGCATGTCCGGGCTAGAGTCGGCGGAGGCGTAGGCGGCAATGGCGCCCGTTGCGGATGGCCAACGCGCGCGTTTTTGTGCAGTGGTGATATTAGACCAGCCATATATCATAGTGGCTGCGCCCCCAGCAGCGAAGAACGCTAAAATAATAACATAAGGGTTTGTCATGGCAATACGTCGCTCTTCCTCTAGAATATCCGGTGCCCAAAAATAAGACTATATCGGACCTTTTTGACGAGCGCTATATGTCAGGCAAAATCAATTTGTCGTGACGTTAAATCCCATTTTTTATATAATAATACTATCCGCGAATGGGTCGCAATAGACCCTCTACCCAGGCGAGCTTGTCAAGAAATTGGGCTTCGTCTGGCGCCTGTTTCTGCATGATGGGATGCGGCATCGCAAAAAATGATCCCTCGGCTCGGATCGCGCGACCGGCACCGCTTTCCAAATAACAATAACCTTTACCGTCAAATTGGGGAGTATCTGATTCATATCTAATAGTGGCGGCAATTTGATGCGCGACCGTCTTGCCTTGTGCCGCCGCAAATACACCGGCCTTTGGTAGCGACAGACCGATTTCCGGTTTGTAGCGTCCGGGAAGGGGTAGGACCGTGACATCACCAATGGCGTAGATGCTATCTGAAGGTGCGGCCGAATTGACGCGCAATGTTTTTGGATCGACTGGAATCCAGCCAGCCGCATTGGTAAGTTTAGCGTCGCGGACGACTTTGGGTGCCTCATGCGGCGGAATCGCGATCAGTAAGTCAAATGAGGCCTCGCTGCCGTCTTCAAAGTGTATACGTTTGGCGTTAGCGTCGATGTGAGTAGTCACTTTTTGCGGGAAATAGGCGATTTCACGTTGCGTCAATTCGCCTTTGATGTATTGTCCCATCTCTGGGCCTGCTGTCCCCATGGGTGCGCCCTCCACCGTGTAAAAGGAGAGCTTCACTTTGTCCGAAAGTTTTCGCTTTGCGAAGTAGTGGTGCAACAGCATTGCCGCTTCATAGGGTGCGGGTGGGCACTTGAAGGGCGCTTTGGGAATGAGCATGGCGATGTTGCCAGCGGAAAATTTCTCTAAGGTATGTTGTAAGCGTTGTGCACCGGCGACCGTGTAAAATGTCTGTGCGGATTCCGCTAAGCCGGGTATCAAGGCGAGATTCAAATCGGCGCCTAGCGCGATAATGAGATGGTCCCAGTGCAGTGTTTCCTTGTTGGTGGAAACGGCGTGATTGGTTACATCGATGTGCGTAATTGCGGCTTCAACAAAACGAATTCCAGGCGCGAGCAGGGCGGCACGCGACTGTGAAATTTGTTCGAACGTTTTCTCGCCAAGCATGATCCAGGTTTTTCCGGCGCCAACGTAAAAACGTGACTCTGAATCAACCACTACAATTTGATGTTCTGCACCAAGCAAGCCGCGCAATGTATTAGCGGCAGAAATGCCCCCAAATCCACCGCCAAGAATTAGAGTCGTCGTGGCGCTCATTTAGACTCCCGAAAAAATGCTGCTGCGAGTTAAGTGAGTCCTCCGCCTTTACAAAAAAACGAAGACGGAGGACATTCTGGACTTACTTAATCATTTTCAACTTGGCTTTGTCAGCATCGCTTGGCTTGTGATTTAGGCTAAGCAAAATGCTGGCAAGATCTTTGTCTGTAGCGGAGGCGGCGGCATCTTTGGTGATCGCCATGAGCTTGTCTTTATCGCCAGCGGCCACGGAGTGATTGAGATTGACGATCGCTTTTGCGATGGCCTTTTCATTTGCCGTTGCATGTGAGTCAGCCGCAATCTTGTTCAGTGTGGCTTTTTCGCCATCGCTAGGGTAATGATTCAAGCCCGTCAATATTTCCGCCATGGTGCCAGCGGCGCTGTGGCCGTGACCCGTCGGGCCGGCCATCGCAATAGGCGCAGCGGAAAGAGAAAGCGCAAATGCGGCTGAAGCAATTAAGTTCCGTTTCAACATTGAATATGTTTCCTTGTAGGTTGGGTGCGAGGAACAAAGGCTACGCTGCCCACGCCATTCGGTCAAGTGTAATTAGGTACTTTAAAAGTTATGTTCTGGAGGCCAGGTTCAGCGGCCGTTCAGACCTGTGCTCGGCGCTGCCAAATAATTTAGGTTCGTTAACGTAATTTGTCTAAGACACGTCGTGTAAAAGCGTCAGTCAATGCGCCATTGGCAATGCTCGCAATTCGCCCTTGGCGGTCGACAAATACGGTATACGGTAAGGTGCCTGCGCCATTGCCGTATCGTTCGACCAATGAAATCGCATCGGTCCCGCCGACGAGAATCAAATACCGAATAGGAACGCGTATGTTGAATTGCTTAATTGCCGTCGGCGTATCAATGCCGACACCCACGATCTGAACTGTGTCTGCTCCGTAGTCGACCTGAAGTTGATTGAGCATGGGAATTTCGGCGCGGCACGGTGCGCACCAGGTCGCCCAAAAGTTGATGACTAACACTTTGCCCTTGAATTCACTTAAGGTGTGTTTTTTTAGGCTGAGGTCGTTAAGCTCAAGGGGAGGAGCCGGTTGTCCAATGAGGGCTTTTTGCTGCTGGGTAACCGACGTCGATTGCGCTGCGGCCGAATCTACACCGAGTAAAGCAGCCAGCACGAGCAGGCATATTATCGAGTTCTGCATAGCGTGAAGTCCGTTTAGATTCGAAATTTTGTGGGCGCTATCGTCATTTGCTTTGGCTGCACCAGGGTGGCGCAATAGGGTTCCCATTTGTCCATTTTAGCGCATTCGCGGACTCAATTGTTTCACAGGAATCCATGCGATGGCGCGTTTTCGGGGCGTTTGGACTTGGCTCGTTTCTCTAGTGCCAGTCGGCCGCACCCACCGAAGAGTCGCGCTAGCTCGGATGAGGTGAAGGAATGGCATGCCGTTTGCTTTTGCACTTGTAAGGCAGCAAGCGCGCTTGCAAGGTGTGAAAGAGTGTGGATGAGAAAGGTGCAATATGCGTATTCGTGAATTAAAAGGATCGGGTCATTGGCCAACGCTGTTAGCGGCCTTTTTGTACTTCGACATAAGTTTCATGGTGTGGGTGGTATTGGGGCCACTCGCTGTTTACATTACCCAAGAATTGCAATTACCTATCGAAGAAAAATTTACCCTAGTCGCTATTCCCATTCTCGCGGGTGCCTTACTTCGAATTCCGCTAGGCCTACTTGCGGATCATTTTGGACCCAAACGCGTGGGGCAATTTGGACAAGTTATCGTGATGGGGGCGCTGGCCTATGCGTGGATGTTCGGTCTGCACAACAGGTTGTCGGTTGAAATTTTTGGAATATTTTTAGGTTTTGCCGGTGCGAGTTTTGCCGT
>JANOTC010000572.1:0-5109 GCA_031416175.1 Gammaproteobacteria bacterium | reverse complement strand
TTGCGGCGTGAATGTCTAAACTTGAGTTAAATATGGATTCCTATTGAATAATCCATTTCTCGAAATGGTGGGTCTCAATGAGTATCATTGTTATTAGCTGGGCCGATCATGCGGTTCCAGTTTCATTGGAAGGAAGTAATGTCGAAACACGACACCTGTAAAAGGAGCCGCCATGCATCGATCTCGCGTCGCACCGGTCTTAATATTCATGCTAACGATCATGTCGGCCACTGGGTGTACGGGCGCTCAAACCGAGGGTGATGGTGATGCTACAGCGCAGGACGCAGCTCACTGCGCGTCCCTCGAAACCAGAACCCCGAACGCGCCGGATCAGCGCCCCGCATTTGCAAGTCAAACCCGCGCATGCGGCGTGTCCTCGAAAGTTGCATTTGATGTTGTCGTGATCGCGAAAGGATTGAACAAGCCGTGGGCAGTTGAGCCGCTGCCCGGCGGTGACGTGCTCATCACGGAAAAAGGCGGGAACCTGCGCATCGTCTCGGTAAAAGGTGAGGTGGGCAGTCCTATCGCGGGTGTGCCCGCGGTCGATGCGGGTGGCCAAGGCGGTTTGTTGGATGTCACGCTAAGCCCGGCTTTCGCTACCGACCGCACGATCTATTGGAGTTTTAGCGAGCCCCGAACGGGCGGCAACGGTACCAGCGTCGCGCGCGGTGTGCTGGCGGCGGATCTGCGGCGCCTCGAGCAGGTGAGTGTGATCTTCCGCGCGCTGCCAGCCTATGACAACAACATGCACTTCGGGTCGCGGCTGACGTTCGGTGACGACGGCATGTTGTACATCACCACCGGTGATCGCTCTGACACGCCGATGCGTAAATACGCGCAGCAACACGATAGCCATCTTGGCAAGACCTTACGAATTAAGCCCGATGGAACCGTGCCGGCTGACAACCCCTTCACCGGCAATAAAAGCGTGCCCGAGATCTGGTCGCTCGGGCACAGAAACGTGCAGGCGGCCGCATTCGATTCCCAGGGACAGTTTTGGGTGGTGGAACACGGCACGAAAGGCGGCGACGAGCTGAACTTGATCGGTAAAGGTAAAAACTACGGTTGGCCACTCATCGCCTACGGCGAGGAATACTCGGGTCAGTCTATTGGTGATGCCACCACCGCGCGCGCGGGTTACGAGCAACCGGTTTATTATTGGGATCCGGTCATTGCACCCTCAGGCGCGCAGTTTTATACCGGCGATGCGTTTCCAGAGTGGCGCGACAGCTTGTTTATCGGCGCATTGAAAGAGCGGCGGCTGGTGCGCCTGGTATTCAAAGACAATAAGGTGATCGGCGAGGAGCATCTGCTCGTCGACCGCGGCCAGCGCGTGCGCGATGTGCGCCAAGGTCCGGAGGGTGCGCTGTATGTAGTCACGGACGATGAGAACGGCGAGCTTTGGAAAATCACACCGCGCCGGTGAGTAACTAGGAAGAGGCGGTGGCCCAACCCATATTTCCAGCGGACGCTGGACGTTTAAGCCGTGCAGCGCCGACAAAGTCAAACGTGTGTGCCGGGCGTGGCAGGCAACTATGTCGATGAGAGTTCGACAGCCAGATTTTCGCAGAGCCGAAGGCTAGGAGAACGGTAAGGGCGTCACCGTAAGGTGGGGGCGGCTATGAAGCAGGGAATTACGCTCATACCACCGCCAAACTCAATTGCCCCTCGCTCCGGCATTTTTGCTAAACTGCGCGCCCTATGCGTGTTGATGAATTCACCTTTGACCTCCCCGAGCGGCTAATCGCACAGGTTCCCATGCCGGATCGTAGCGCGAGTCGCTTGCTTTGCCTTGATCGCGGAAACGGCCACCTTTCAGACAAGCGAATTATCGATTTACCGTCACTCTTGCGTGCGGGCGATCTCCTTATATTCAACGATACCCGGGTAATCCCGGCTCGACTTTTTGGCAAAAAGGCCAGCGGTGGCGCGGTCGAAGTGTTAATAGAGCGGGTTCTCGATGAGCGCCTTGTTTGGGCACACGTTCGCGCTAGCAAATCACCCAAATCGAAAAGCGTGCTGATTCTGGAAGGCGAATTGCAGGTGGAGGTCCTGAGTCGGCAAGGTGAATTGTTTGAACTGGCCTTTTTGGGTGAGGAATCGGTGTTAGACGCCTTGAATCGAAAGGGTCGAATTCCTTTGCCGCCCTACATGCAGCGGGAAGCCGGGGTCGAGGATCGTGAACGTTATCAAACGGTATTTGCGCGCGTTCCCGGTGCGGCGGCGGCGCCCACGGCGGGTTTGCATTTTGATCAACCGCTTCTGGAAGTGTTGGCTGCGCGCGGAGTGGACACGGCTTACGTAACACTGCATGTGGGGGCGGGCACGTTCCAACCGCCGCGTGTGGAAATCGTTGAAGAGCATGTTATGCACAGGGAGCGTGTGTTTGTATCGGCGCAGGTGGTGGACAAAATTGCGGCAACCAAGGCACGCGGTGGGCGCGTGGTCGCGGTGGGTACCACGGTGGTGCGTAGCCTAGAAAGCGCTGCCGCCAGTGGCGTATTGGCGCCCTTGCAAGGTGAGACCCAAATTTTCATCTATCCGGGTTATCAATTTAAAGTAGTGGACGCGTTGGTGACGAACTTCCATTTGCCAACATCTACCTTGCTCATGTTAGTGAGTGCGTTTGCTGGAAAGCAGGCGGTTCTCAACGCGTACAAACACGCCGTAACTGAAGAGTACCGGTTTTACAGTTACGGCGACGCCATGTTTATTGCTTAACGAGGTCATGGCCTTATCCAAGATCGAGTACAGTCAATGACGTTTTTGTATCGCTTACTTCCCAAATCGAAAATCGGAAAAGTAATTGGCATCGCTGGTTTAAGCGTCGTCTTCCTTTTTGCTTTTATAGTCTGGGTGCTGCCTTCAATCGTCTTGCCGAAAATAACGGCGGCCATTTCCGACGCCACACATCGCACTGCGCGCATTGACGCCCTGAAACTGAACCCGTTTGAGCTTTCCGTGCGGGTGGAGAAATTTGAATTACTTGAGCCAAGTGGCGAGAAGTTCGTTGGCTTCGACACGCTATTTGTCAATGTGAATGCCTTTGAAATGATTCGCGGCGTTATTGGCTTCGACGAAATCGCGCTCGTGGGTCCTTCCGTGCACGTCGCGATTAACAAGGAGGGTCGATATAACTTTGGTGATTTAATTCCACCGAGTGATACCAACAAAAAGCCAGCTCCAGCAGATTCGACTCCTCTGGTTAGCATCGCCAAGTTTCGATTGGAAAACGGCGATATCGCATTCGCTGATAATTCGCGTGCCACACCGTTTAAAGCCGAGCTGAAAACATTGAATCTCGGTTTGGATAATTTCACCACGCAGCCGGACAGCGCAGGCCGCTACAATGTGCAGGCGGCGACGGCTGACGGTGAAACACTAAAATGGAATGGCGATTTAGGCTTTTCCCCGTTGCGCTCTAAAGGGCATTTTGAGTTAACTAACATGCGTGCGCGGACCTTGTGGAGTTACGTACAAGATCAATTGGGTTTTGTCATAGACCGTGGCCTTCTAGCGGCGAGTTCTGATTACACCTTAGATTTTTCGCCAGGAAAATCGATTGCCCGGCTCGACCACGCGGCGGTCAGTTTGAGTGACTTACTGATCAGTGACCCTAACACAAAACATGCGGCGTTTGCGTTAAACAATCTTTCAGTGCGCGAAACGGTGGTTGATGTCACCAATCATTCGGTTGATGTTGGCGTGATAGAAAGTACCCAAGGAATTGTGAACCTCGCACGTGAAAGCGATGGAAAAATAGATCTTGTTAAACTGTTTGAGTCGAAAAAGCCAATTGCTACGCCAGCCGCTTCGCCGGTTTCTAAGGGGGCGACTGCATCTGCTCCAGAATCACCCTGGGCAATTAGAATTCAGAAAGTTAGCGTTCGCGAGTGGGGCATCGAATTTCAC
This sequence comes from Gammaproteobacteria bacterium, assembly GCA_031416175.1. Taxonomy (GTDB): domain Bacteria; phylum Pseudomonadota; class Gammaproteobacteria; order S012-40; family S012-40; genus JANOTC01. The sequence goes on along the minus strand of JANOTC010000572.1, from coordinate 1,197 downwards.
GACAAAATGGTGGCCCCGCACACGAAAACGTCACTTTCACCCATCAACATTGAAGTGGCTAACATCGACTTGGCCACTCACACCGCCATGAAACTTCGCTTTGATATCGGTGTGAATAAAACAGGTAAATTAAGTGGCCAAGGCGATGTAACGCCCAGCCCGTTTACCAACGTGATGGCCGTCGAAGTGGAGTCTCTCGATTTGGTTCCGTTCCAAACCTACTGGAGCAGCGCTACGCGCTTACAGCTTGCAGATGGAAACCTAAACGCTAAACTGCAGATGGATGGGCAGCTCAAACAAGGAGATTATGACGTTATCGTCACTGGCGGCGCGTCGTTACGTCGAATTCGCGGTATTGATCCTGTTGTGAATGAAGACCTTGTGCGCTGGGAAGAACTTGCCGTCAAGGATGTTCGATTTACCACCACACCGTTGGCTCTCGATATTAAAGAAGTGTTGGCCAGCGCGCCCTATTTACGCATGGTGATAGGCACAGACGGAAACACTAACCTGCAACATATTCAGGTCGCCACGCCCAATGCTACCACTAAGCCTGCCGTGGCCACTGACAAAACGGCCGCACCACCACCGGCGGCACCCATGCTAATGAAAATAGCGGCAGTCAATATTCAAAATGGCTCGATCAATTTTGCCGATCAAACGCTTTCGCCGCATTTTGATGTTGGCATTCAGTCACTCAAGGGCAGTGTGCTCGGTCTGTCTTCCAAGGACATTGCACGTGCAACGGTAACGTTAGATGGCAAGGTAGATAAGTACGCGCCAGTGACGATACGTGGCAAAATAAATCCGTTAAGCGACAATGCATTTTCTGACGTTGTAGTGGCCTTTCGCGGCCTAGAAATGACCACGTTTACACCGTATTCAGCCAAATTCGCCGGCCACAAAATTGATAAAGGAAAACTCAATATCGACCTGCATTATTTGCTTTCGCAGAAATTGCTCAAGGGTGAAAACAAAGTCGTCATTGATCAACTGGAGTTGGGCGAGAAAGTGGACAGCCCAGATGCGATTGGCTTACCGGTGAGGTTGGCCATCGCCCTGCTCAAAGACTCTAATGGTGTGATTGATTTAGATATGCCCATAACAGGAAGTCTGGATGAACCGAATTTTCACTACGGCAAGCTGGTGTGGCAGGCGATCAAAAATCTCATTGTCAAAGCAGCGACGGCACCGTTC
>JANOTC010000571.1:0-3036 GCA_031416175.1 Gammaproteobacteria bacterium | reverse complement strand
AATTAAACTCAATGGAAGAAATGAAGTGGCGAGTGGCCACCACGCCGGGTGCTATCGGCTACATAACGACGGACCGTATGGATGAACGCGTTAACCCGCTTCGCTTGCAATAAATACACGAGATTGTGTGATATGCCGTCTTATCGGTGGCTCGCAATCTGCCTGAGCGCATCGCTAGTTATGGCGAACGCCCAAGGCCTTGAATTATCTGACTCGATCCAAATTCATGGATTCGCCACCCAGGGTTATACCCTTAGCGCAGGCAACAATTTTTTTGGTCACAGCCTTGGCAATGGCTCGATTAAGTTTACGGAGCTCGGTGTCAACGGATCGGTGCGTGCGTCGCGGCGTTCACATATAGCTGCGCAATTAATGTCGCGGCGGGCGGGTGGAACCGACGATGGACATTTGCGATTGGATTACGGAATAATCGACTATCGTTTCAGTGATGAATCCGCTGCAAATTGGGGGCTGCGGGTTGGTCGAATAAAAAATCCAATCGGCTTTTACAATGATACGCGCGACGTCGCGTTTACGCGTCCAGGTGTTATCTTGCCACAGGCGCTCTATTTTGATCGTGTGCGTGATATTCAACTTTCCTCTGATGGCGCACAGCTCTATGGTGAAGGTATGGTATTCACGGGTGACTTTAATTTTCAATTGCAGTTTGGCAAGCCGCGCGCCAATGACAACAATACTGAAGTCGCATTGTTGGGAGGTGACCGGCCTGGCTCCTTGGAAGCGAAACCTTCCCTGCTTGGTCGGTTTAGCTACGATTTCTTGCATGGACGTTTACGCTTTGCCTATAGCGAATATCGGCTCGTGCTCGATTACAACGCGGGTGAGTCTGATCCCAATGGATCTGGTTTAATCATTTTCAGACCGCGAATAATATCCGCACAATACAATCAAGAGTCTTGGAGTGTAACGGCTGAATTTGCGCGACGCCGGTTTGATTACCAATCCTTGGCAAAATATTTTCCCTATTCGGACGTAACGGGTGAAAGCTTTTATACTCAAGCTAGCTATCGTCTAACGCCGAAATGGGAAGTGCTAGCCCGTTATGATGTTTTGTATCAAAACATTGACGACAGACGTGGCGAGAAATTGGAAGCGCTTTCGGGCGGGAGAAGGCCGGGCTATAGTCAATTTGCCAAAAATCAAACGCTCACGGTCTCTTGGACTCCCTCCGACGCTTGGTTGGTTCGCGCCGAACACCACTGGGTTGATGGAACCGCCTGGTTGCCTATTCAAGACAATCCCGACGCAAGCGCCATCACGCGCAAGTGGCGCCTTTTTGCAGTTATTGTTTCTGCGCGTTTTTGATGAAGGTAGGCCGTTAGCAGTTTTTTCGGTACGGCTTTTGCTGGTCTGCCATCGTCAATTAGGATGTGTTGTTTGCATATGGAAAGGCACTCACCCCCGACGAAGAGTCGGTTTTTTCTTAGCCTTAAATGGAAAGCGTTGCTCGTCCTGAGTTTGGTGTTGATTGTCGTCAATGCGTCATTTTACTTTGTGCAATCGCGAAGTCTGCGTGATCAGTTTGAACGTGAGCGTAACCTGTTGCATGAACGCAACATTATTGCGGTTAGAGCACTCGTGGAACAAACGGCGCAACAACTGAACAGGGTCGGTGAGTTGTTGCAAGCGATGGCGGGCGTGCGCGATTCGCTAGTGGCGGGTGACAGTCGCGCACTAGAAGACGCGTTAGCTCAAAATCCTTCGCTACAACTCGGTCAAAACATTGATTTACTGGCATTTTATGACAACACCGGGCACCCGGCGGCCATTAGGAGCGGCAGTGGGCCGTTGCCAGTCGATGCGTCCCCCATCGTGCAGCGTATTCGGCAGGCTATAAAAAGCGAAACGCCTAACACCAACATTGAATGCGTGCGAAGTTGTATTCAGTACGCGGTGGTTCCATTGCTCGCGCAACACCGTGCGGCAGGCGCGTTGCTGGTTGGCAGTTCGCTCGCAAACATGACGGTAGAGTTTCAAAAAATCGCAAAAGCGGACATTGGTATTATATTGGCGAATACGTCCCCTTCGCCCGCCAACCTCGGCAATCTATTACTCGCCCCTTGGAGCGCGGAAATCATTGCCCTTACACACGCTAAATTCTCCTTTGACGTCGTGGCCAAGGCGGCAAGTCAAAGTTCAATTGCCGATATGCTTGAAAAAGGCGTTATTATCGAGGACGAAGATCAAGCGCATGAAGTGCGTTTGTTACCCATTTCTGCGCTGTCTAATTCCGCACGAGGTTACTTAGTCACTGTTCATGACGTGACCAGTCAAGTGGCCTATATTCGAGACGCCGCGTCGCGAACGCTTTGGATGGGCGTTTTTGGTCTAATTCTTTCGGAAGGCATCCTTTTACTCGTCACGTGGCGCTCGTTGTCGCGACTGCGGCGCACCGTGTCGTATTTGCCACTATTGGCGCGCAATCAGTTTGAAGTGGTGCGCACTGCGATCGGGAGGCCGCACGTTATTCGGATCGCCAGCGACGAAATTGACTGGTTAGATGACACGGCTACACAGCTTTCACACCAACTCGAAGCGCTCCAAGAACAAGTTGAACAACGAACGCAAGCGCTATCGGAAAAAATGAGCGAACTGACACGTGATCGTGATTTCATTCGCGGCCTGTTGGAAACCGCTCAAGTAATCATTGTGACGACGAACGCGGAAGGAGCGATTCTGACCATGAATCGTTTCGGCGAAAAATTGTGCGGACGTTCGATGACCGAAGCGCAAGGTACTCCGTTTGCCTCGCTCTTTGCGGATGAAGAGCGCGATCGCGTGCATGGAAAGGGTTTAGAAATAATTGTTAAGGATGAGCAAAAACATTGGCGACAAGAAACGGTCTTTGAAGGGCCGGACGGCCTGCGCCGACACATAGAGTGGATACATTCTCGATTTGCAAGCGACACGCTGGTGGGTGCGCTCTTGCTTTCGGTTGGGTTGGATGTGACGGAACGAAAACGAGCGGAACAACGTATCGCGTGGCTTGCCGATCATGACCCGCTCACGGGCTTG
>JANOTC010000570.1:0-2524 GCA_031416175.1 Gammaproteobacteria bacterium | reverse complement strand
GTTGAAGCATTTACCTGATGGTTATGTTGCGGCATTTGGCTGCTATTCAAAGTCACAGTTTCCGAGCCACTCCTCTCACCAAGCACGACATTGGGTTGCCAGGCCGGATCAACCGATGATCCGGCGCCAATCGGAGTGCGGCCACGTAGATCGGGCAAGGCAAACGTGGTTTGGCCATTGCCGCCATAGGTGGTACCCAGCAGGGAAAACAGCGCCTGGTTTTGATTGATGGGGAGGAACTGCCCATTGCACAACGCATAACCCTTTGGTGCAAAGTTGAACCCAAACATCTTGACCTGCGCAAGATAAGGCGTGCCCATTTTTATTCCCCTGGATGAATTTGATTCTTCAGAGCAAGTCGCCCCGAAATGCTCCAACTCACTCTATAACGCGGACATCGCCAACACAATATGTTTTTTTGTGGAATACAAGTAGGGCAACTTGGTGAGCTTTCCATAAATCGATAAAGCTGATTAAATGCAGCGGAGCATGCAATCGAAAGGGGATCGCCAGCTTGCGTTACGTAACACGCAGTAACAAGTCGACATGCCGCATCGTATTTTATTGAATCGCGTTGGTTGCCAAATGACACTCATCAAGGGGCAGGGAATGCAATATCGTTCTGGTCTTCGGGCATTTCCCGGATTACACGGCGTAACCGGTATTTTTCTATTTTTTTTCGGCATGCTCTTGGCATCGCAAGTTTCGGCAGAAGCCTCGACAACTTGCCCGGTCATTAATGCAAGCGTTGCCAGCGGCGGCACAATCGTAATCGATGTCAGTGATTGCGACGGCCCCTTCGACGGTGGCATGAGCGGGCCGATTGCTCCGTATGCCGCGCAAGGCAAAGTACAAATCGGCAAGAACAGCGGTGGCGTGCAAATCGTCACCTATAGTCATAACGGCAGCTCGGCTGCCAACGATGTTTTCTATCTCGAAGACAACGAGAACGGCGTCGTCACCGTCAAGATCACGATAACGAAATCCAAAGCGCGTAAATAATAATTTTGCGTAACCGGCGTTTGATCAAAAATCGCAACAGAGTCAGAACCTTGGGGAACATGGGAATGCAAAATTTTACAGACGACAAAGTGCGCGCTGGATTTCGTGGTGCATGTCTATTGTGGTTGCTTTGCTTCGGCATGTTTTGGTCTACGTTTGCCGCCGCGCAAACATCGACCTATTGCCCGACGGCTTTAACGGCGACGGTCCCCAATGGTGGTTCGGTCAACGTTAATGTCAGCGCTTGCGACGGTCCTTTTGATGGCGGGATGAGTGGCCCCATTGCGCCTTTCGCGGTGAATGGCACGGTGACCATAGGCCCAAACAGCGGCGGTATCCAGTTTGTTACCTATGTCCACAACGGCAATGCAGCAACCAGTGATTCCTTCGTAATGGAAGACGAAGATCTCGGCACAGTGATCGTGAACATCACCATAAGTCCACCTGTTTCTGCAATCGTAGTTTCGCCTGCATCATTGCCAACACTGACCGCCGGCATAGCATTCAGCCAGACCCTCACTTCGACTGGCGGGACTGCCCCTTACGCCTACACCTTGAGTTCCGGCACATTGCCGACAGGCTTGAGCCTAAGCTCGGCCGGCGTGCTATCGGGTACGCCGACCCAGCGTGGTGGCTATACCTTTGCCGTGCGCTCGCAGGACAACATCGGCGGTTTCGTTATCAAGAGCTACAACGGCACAGTCCAGAATCCGAGTTTGTCCAGTTCGCCATCCACGGCTACTGCAATGAGAGGCTTTGCATTTTCACAAACGCTCACGCCTGCTGGCGGTGTAGCACCGTATACCTATGTGCTTGAACCCGGCGGCAGCTTCCCGGCCGGTATCAGTATTTCCAGTGCCGGCGTCATCAGTGGTAACAGCGCTGCGCTTCCGGGTAGTTTCCCTGTCACTCTGAGCGTAACTGATTCGAGTACCGGGCCGGGCAGTTATTTCGAACTTGAAAACTTCACGCTGACCCTCATCGCGCCAATAGTCTCGATTGCGGTTTCGCCCGACGTTAACGAAGACGGTGCCACCAATCTTGTTTACACCGTGACACGTGATCTGAATCTGCCAGTCGCAACGGTAGTCAATATCACCACGGCCGGGACTGCGACCTCCGGCACCGATTACACAGGCGGCGTTGCGACGGTGAGTATTCCGGCTGGCGCAACCACCGCGACCATTACAATCGACCCAACACTTGATGGCACCGTCGAAAACAATGAAACGGTCGTTTTGACCGTCGCCGCCGGTCCCACTTACGTCGTCGCTGCGCCGGCCAGCGCTGCCACCGCCACCGGCACCATCCTTAACGACGATGTGCCCACTGCTACCATCTCGGTTGCGCCCGCTAGCGTCGTTGAAGATGGCGCGACTAATCTGGTTTACACCGTCACCCTAAGCCAGGCTCCGCTGGTCGCAACCTCTGTGAATTTCAGTGTTGGTGGCACAGCCACGTCTGGCACCGATTACGCGGCCGTGACCTCGCCGGTCACCTTTGCGGTCGGTGTCACCACTGG
>JANOTC010000569.1:0-3403 GCA_031416175.1 Gammaproteobacteria bacterium | reverse complement strand
CGAATAAAATCGGCACCTACGGATTGGCGGTTCTTGCCAAGCACCACGGCGTAAAATTTATGGTCGTGGCGCCTTCTACAACGATCGATATGACATTGTCGCGCGGGGAAGACATTCCTATTGAAACGCGACCGGAATCGGAAGTGCTTTGTTTAGGTGCGCAACGTGTTGCCGCTGAAGGTGCGCACGCGTGGAATCCTTCGTTTGATATGACACCCGCAGCGTTGATTGACGCAATTGTGACCGAGCGTGGTGTGTTGTTGAAGCCTAATAGTGAGGGGATGGCGCGATTGATGGGTGGGTGAGGCGGCTTGATTTTTGGTTTGGTCACTGACTACGTTAGACGGGGGGCGTTTACCCCGCGCAGCACGACAACTTTTTCACATCCTGGAAAAAAGTCTGCGCGCAAAGCTTAATTCCTTCCGCCATGGTCAGGTAGGGAAAGAGCTGATCGGCCAGTTGTTGCACTGTCATGCGGTTGCGGATTGCCAACGCTGCAGTTTGGATAATTTCGCCGCCTTCGGCTGCTAAAACATGACAGCCCAAAATGAGGCCGGAATTCTGTTCCGCCACCAATTTTATGAAGCCACGGGTATCGAAATTGGCCAGCGCACGCGGAACATTTTCCAAATCCAATGTGCGGCTTTCGGCAGCGAAGCCTTTGTCTTGCGCCTGCTGCAACGTCAGCCCAACACTGGCGACGTGTGGATCGGTAAATACCACAGCCGGTACGACTGATAAATCCAATGTCGCATCACCGCCCGTCATGTTAATGGCTGCGCGTGTCCCAGCGGCAGCGGCCACGTAGACAAATTGCGGCTGATTGGTGCAATCACCCGCCGCGTAAATGTGCGGCACCGAGCTGCGCATATGATTGTCAACGACAATACCGCCGCGCGCGTCAAGTTTGATGCCTGCGTTGCTCAACATCAACGGCGCCGTGTTAGCTTTTCGACCGGTTGCCACTAACAGTTTGTCGCTGCGAAATTCGCCCTGATCGGTGAACAGAGTGAATCCATTGCCGTCATGTGACACGGATTCCGTACGCGTTTGCGTGAATACACGGACGCCTTCGTTTTGCAGAATCGCCAGCAGACGTGACCCTATTTCGGTGTCGTAACTCGATAACAGTGTGCTACGCGCAATAATTGTTACGGTTGCGCCCAAGCGTTGGAATGCTTGCGCTAGCTCTAGCGCCACGACGGAGCCGCCTAAAACAATCAAACTCTGCGGTATTTGCTGGGCCACTAAGGCTTCTGTTGAGGTCCAATAGGGAGTTTGTGCAAGACCTGCAATGGCGGGAATGGCGGCGCGTGCGCCAACGGCGAGTAGAATTCGATCCGGACTCAGCGCGCTGTGTGTGCCGTCGTCATGCATAACGTTTAATGTATTGGCGTCTTGAAATGCCGCCGTGCCGCGTAGCAAGGTAATGCCGGGGTGGCTTTCTAAAATACTTTCGTATTTGGCATGCCGTAATTCATCCACCCGCGCTTGTTGTTGGGCTACCAATGCGGCACGGTCAATGTTGGGCGTATTCAAGGCAACGCCGGGGAAGGCGTGGTGCCCTTGCCAATGGGCAATCTGCGCGGCGCGAATCATAATTTTCGACGGCACGCAGCCGACGTTCACGCAGGTGCCGCCGATCACAGTGCCGCCTTCGATCACCGTGACGCGCGCGCCACGTTCAATCGCCTTGGTGGCGGCCGCGAACGCAGCGGAGCCGCTGCCTACGATGGCGATATGGGTGGCTGGTGTGGTCATGGGTTTTAAATTCCTGCGCGGTTTAGACGGCCAAGCGCGCCAAGCTGTCGATGTCCTGTTTACGTTGCTCAACCCGTCTTTGGTAGCTGTTCTGGTTTTTGGTGCAGGCTAAGCTATAGGGCGAACTGCGGCGGACGGTGACGCAGTTGACGTCACAGGCGTGGCTGCGGATTGAGCCATCAACATGGTTTCGTCTGGCTTCTGCAGCTCTTAGTGTCCACTCGGATTGAGTTGCGCTGGCGAGAAAATTGCTCAGATTTTTGCAGTCTTCGCAACGGCATGCAATTTGACTGTCCCGTTGCCAATCCTGAGGCGGCGCTAAGGCTTCGGCAACGCGCCTATTCAGGTGCCTCTGCACGGCATCTCGTAATCGTTTTACAACCGGCAACATTCGGCTGCTCGATGTTTCAATTAGTGCTAAAGCCGCAGGTAACAGGATTTTGTCCGCATCATACGTGGCAGGCCAGGCAAGCATGTAATCGAAGGTATCTTCCGCTAAAGCGGCATCAATAGTACTAAAGCTGGCCAAGACGTCCACTACCAGGTCGACAGTAGCACTTATTCTGGATACTTCATAGGGATGTAGTTGCGGAAAGCGTTTTGAGTCACCCGGTAACGTCTTGAACAAAACGTGCGCCGATGAACTGAGATCTTTGGCCTGTGCCGGTTTCGCCATGCTTAATCGAGCCAGCAGGTCGGCACCGGCTTCCTGGGCGGTTTGGGCGCTTATGTTGATGGCGCTTTCTGTCCAATTGACCACATCCGTCCACGGTAGCAGATCAGAAGCTTGTACGAGCGCGGCACCTAGTTCCTTGTTGTAGATTCCATTTACAGCAATGAGGGACCAAAACTCATTGAGAAGGGCACTATCGCGCAAGCGGTACAGATAATTCAAAAACATGCCGGCGCTGGTGTCGCGAGAGTACCGCGACTGGCTACCAATGAGTTTCGGTAACCCATCGCGCAGCATATACCCGGCAAGGGTATGGGCCTCATGCCAAAGCTTAGCGTTAGGCGCGCCTTCTTCTGCCGCCCAGCGCTGACAGAAATCAGCCAAGATCGGCAGTGTCACTCTAAAATCGGCCTGGTTAATAATTGCCAAGTAGCGCGCCTTGGGCCAAATGACCAGCGCCGCATAACTGTAACTCCGCTCAAAGGACGCGCCTTCATTACCGGTGGCTTCATGAAATTCTACGTCATCCGTTTCCATGCCCTCAAAGGCGCTGGGCGGACAAAATTCCTCGGCGCTAAATGGCAATGTCGGCAAGGAGGAAGGCTCGCCATCTATCCGCCGCCATTCTGATACCGTTTCTTTACGCTCATCGATTTCGCCAATCTCCCATTCGCCGTCATCCCAACGCCCACTCGATGCATAGTCAGCGGTGCCATTTTCTTCGACAGACACTAACGCCAAATGGATGTCGCACTGTGCTTGTTCGGCTGCCGCAATAAGTACGTCCGCGACGGCTGCATCGGCATTTTTCAAGCGAGTAAATGACAGTTCAGCTGAGGTGTAGGCGTGCTCCGTGCTTATCCGGTTGTCACACACAACCACTACCGGTAGTATGTTGAGCGACTGAGTCAGGGAGCGGCAACCATGGTTATCGACGTACTTCAACGAGACGATTTGCCGTTTCCCCGC
>JANOTC010000568.1:0-4161 GCA_031416175.1 Gammaproteobacteria bacterium | reverse complement strand
AGCGGTTAAAGCCGCTGCCGAAACCTTTCGTGCCAATCCAAAACTGGATGTCGCGGCGGCCATTATGGAACTGGGCGTAGGCGAAGCCCTCGTTTCCATGTTAGACGAAAAAGGCACCCCCGCCATTGTCGAACGTGCGTGGATATTGCCGCCACGCAGCCTGCTTAATCCTTTGAGTAAGCCTGAACGGGACGCCGCTATCAAAGCGTCGGATTTATTTGGCCACTATGAAAAAGCCATTGACCGCGAATCCGCGTTTGAAAAATTGCGCGGGAAAACGGCCCAATCAGCCGAGACGGAATCTGACGCTGACTCGCGACAGGAAGAACCGTTACGTCCAAGCGCACAACGAGCGTCCGTACCCGCCGCCCCGCGCGAAGAAAGTGGCGGCGACGACCTCTGGAGCACGTTCGCCAAAGGCGCTGCCCGTGCGCTGGGAAGCCAAGTGGGACGACAAATTGTGCGCGGTGTTTTAGGCTCCTTAATGGGCGGCGGGACAGGTCGCCGCCGATAATTTTCGAGCACGTCGATTTAAATCCTAATGAACTATTGCCCACAGTGCGGAAGCCCAATGCAAACACGCCGAGTTGATGGCGTTGACCGGCGCGTTTGCACATTTTCTTCCTGCGGCTTCGTGCACTGGGATAATCCTGTCCCTGTGGTCGCTGCATTAATTGAATATCACGACAAAATAATTCTGGCCAGAAACGCGCAATGGCCAGAAGGAACGTTCTCGTTCGTGGCTGGTTATTTGGAAAAGAATGAGTCACCCGAAGCCGCCGTGGTAAGAGAGGTGCGCGAAGAACTCAACCTCACGGGCGAAGTAAGTGAGTTCGTTGGTTGCTTTCCGTTTTTCGAGAAAAACCAAATTTTATTGGTTTATGTCGTATCCGCGACGGGCGAGATAATGACGGGCGATGAAATCGCCGAAATCAGACTATTGTCACGTGAAGAGCTCGCTGCGTGGGATTTCGGAAAGTTTTTATTGACAGCTAATGTAGTTAAGCATTGGTTAGAGACTCCTTTTGTCCGACACAAATCCATCAATTGACTCATAGCGATATCTCTGCGCAAATATTTGACAGCATCGTAAACTTGCGAGCTCAATGGAGATATTGCCACCAGTATGGCTCCCGTAAGCAACAGATTTTCGAGGGACCTACGTTTTCGTACACAATTGACAGTGCTCAGCAACACCACCCTCGCCGGCCCACGCAGACCTGTTGGCTTTCCGCCAATTTGAACCACTACCGACGGTTTATCTCAACAGTAATGTGAACCAATTCTTCATGAATACCTAACTGTTGTTTGAAATATTCAGCATCGGCTTCTTCAGTGGTAACAAGGGAAAGAATACATGAATACTTTCCCTTGCCCACACGCCACACATGCAAGTCACTAATTCGCGCTTTGATTGGACTCGCATCAATGACTTCGCGAATTTCAGCCACGACGGGCGCATCCATTTCGGCATCCAGCAGTACGCGGCCTGTATCACGTATCAGCCCATAGGCCCAAATTAATATTAGCACCGCACCGACAATGCCCATCACCGGATCAAGCCAGTTTGCCTGCCAGTATTTGCCACCAAACAGCGCAAAAATGGCGAGCACTGACGTGGCCGCGTCAGCGACGACATGCAGATACGCCGAGCGAAGATTTAGATCCGCGTGATGTTCGTGATGATGTCCATCATGGGCGTGATGGTCATGGCCGTGATGTTCGTGACCATGTCCATCTTTGAGTAACCATGCGCAGGCAAGATTGACTAACAATCCGATCACGGCAATGCCGATGGCTTGATCATAATGGATAGGCGTGGGGGCGATAAGGCGATCAATGGATTGGTATAACATCAACCCGGACACACCTACCAAAAAAATGGCGCTGGTATAGCCCGCCAGAATTTCGATTTTCCAAGTACCAAAAGCAAAACGCGTATCGTGCGCATAGCGGCGCGCGGCAGCGTAAGCCAGCACCGACAAACCCAGTGCGAGCACATGCGAACTCATGTGCCAGCCATCCGCCAACAACGCCATTGAATTATACATCCAGCCGCCGATGATCTCGGCCACCATCATCGAGGCAGTCAACACAACAGCCCACTTGGTGTTTCTTTCGGCTAGCGGATTACCCTCGTCAAAAACATGCGAGTGGCTTAAATCATCTTTCGAGGCGGGAAACGCCATATAATTATGATATCCTGTTCCAAACCCTATATACTGTACCCCAGTATACTACCAAAGAAACCAAAAGGCGCTATGGCACATACAATAAAAGTTAAGAAACAGCTATTGACACGCATTCGTCGAATCAAAGGGCAAACAGAAGCATTGGAAAAAGCCTTGGAACAAGACAGCGAATGTGTCGCGATCCTGCAACAAATTGCTGCTATCCGTGGAGCCGTGAATGGGCTAATGGCTGAAGTGCTGGAGGGCCACTTCCGGGATCATCTCGGAGCCGAAGGCGTTTCCCCACGGGAACGCAGTGAAGACCTGGAACAAGTCATTGCGGTGTTGCGCTCGTATCTTAAGTAAACAGGACTAACTTTATTTATGCGCTTGTATTGCGACAAACTCCTGCGGGCGTTGACGTCCACACGGCCAATTAATTCTACTTTGGCTCGTTAATTCATGAAGTAAATCCAAGAGATAGCACTGATAGGGTAGGCGAGTTCCGGACCATCGTCGCAAACTCAAGTAATCCACGCTGACTAATGAAAGAGTCCGAAGTCTGACTTTCGGACTCTTTCGACGAGCAACTTAGCCGACCGAAAAAGCCCCCCAGAGATTCCATCGAAGACTTATACTCACTTTCTATTTAACGCGTCTTTTTACCTACACCTTCAAATACCGATTAATCAACACATCATCCAACGCGCCCATCGCGCCGCTAGCCGCCACCCTGCCCCGATCCAAAATACAAAACTCCTGTGCAACGCGACGCGCAAATGGAAGCTTCTGTTCCACTAACAGTATGGTCACACCCATCTCACGATTCAAACGAACCAAAACATCACCAATTTCTTTTACAACGTTGGGCTGAATACCTTCCGTCGGCTCATCTAAAATCAACACGGTCGGATCAAGCACCAAGGCGCGGCCAATCGCTAATTGCTGTTGTTGACCGCCAGATAAATCGCCGCCGCGTCGCTTCAGCATTTGCTTGAGCACGGGGAATAGCTCGAAAATATGTTCAGGGATTCGTTTTTGCTTGGTACGACCCGCTGCAAGTGGCACCCGTAAATTTTCTTCAACGGTGAGCAGCGGAAAAATCTCCCTGCCCTGTGGCACCAATCCGATACCTGCCTTTGCGCGAGCCTCCGGTGTTGCTCTAGATACATCTTGGCCATCAAGCAAGACCTGACCGCTGCGCAACGAGACCAGGCCGACCAGCGTTTTCATTAACGTGGTTTTACCAACACCATTTCGCCCCATTACGCAAAGAAAACTGCCTTTTTTGACGTCGAGATTGATATCCCAAAGCGTGTGGCTTTCGCCGTAAAATTGATTAACATTCTCCAGCTTCAGCACCCTATGCCCCCAAGTACACTTCAATGACTTTTTGATTATTTTGCACTTGCTCCATACTCCCTTCTGCCAGCACGCTGCCCTCATGCAGCACCGTCACTTTTTTAGCGATGGAACGAACAAAGTCCATGTCGTGCTCCACTACGATCACTGAGTGCTCACCCGCCAGACTGGAAAGCAAGGCGGCGGTATGATCCATTTCCTGATGCGTCATTCCCGCAACGGGTTCGTCAACTAACAGTACACGTGGACGTTGCATAAGCAACATGCCAATTTCTAGCCACTGCTTTTGGCCGTGTGACAACAATGCTGCTCGGCTTTTGTGCTGTTCAGCTAGACCCACTATATTTAGTACTTCCTCAATTCGGCTCAGCTGCTCGCCAGTCAGTTTTGCGAATAGACTATGCCACACGCCCTTATTCGTGTGCATAGCCAATTCAAGATTTTGAAAAACCGTATGTTCGGGAAAAACAGTGGGCTTCTGGAATTTTCGACCGATACCAGAACGGGCAATTTGGTGCTCGCTCATTTGCGTCAAATCCATGGTCGAACCGAATGACACCGTGCCTGAATCTGGGCGCGTTTTTCCGGTTATAACATCCATCATGGTCGTTTTGCCGGCGCCGTTGGG
>JANOTC010000567.1:0-2449 GCA_031416175.1 Gammaproteobacteria bacterium | reverse complement strand
CACCGTCGGTGACGATTACTTCGCCGAGTAACGGCGCCACTATCCGCAGCAACACACAGTTTAAAATTGTCGCCAACGACGATATCGCAGTGAAGCAAATCGCGTGTTATTTCGACAACACGTTAGTGGGGTCGTCGACAGGTCTGTCTTCCATGACCTGCAATGTGAACACACGCAAGTATGCGGTTGGCCCACATACGTTCAAAACAATCGCGACGGATGCCGCAAAAAACAGCGGAACAACGGCAATAACGGTAAATGTAATCAGGTAGCCCTTAAAATGAAGAAGCCGGGACTCGCCCGGCTTCTTCATTTCATTTAGATTAGAACAGCACGCATTAGTGCTCCTCCTTCCCTTGCTGTATGCGTTCACGCTGTCTATCCATAATAAACCGCGCAATTTGCCGTCGATCATATTCTTGCAACATCACAAATTCCGCACCCAAGCGATGATACGTCGTACCGTCGTGAATTTTTTCTACGCATTGAACGATACGACCAAAAATCCGCACGCCTAAGCGCGCCCCAACAATGGCCAAGCGCATATCCAAATAGTCACCAATGTTGCGCGGCGTCTTCGAGTTAAAACTAACACCCCCTTCGCTGAGATCGAGCGTCGTGGTGCGAACACGTTTGCCTTCGCCCGGCAGGTTTCGAAAGCGGTCAAAAAACACGATACCGGCGACCAAGTCGACTTTTTTGTTGAGCACTTCCAAATATTGCGCGATGGCGGGATCTTCGCTACGAATCGCCGAGGTAAGCGTGTGTAATTGGGCGCTCAATTGATCCATCTGGTTGTTAAAATCGTCTTTCGGCGGGGTGCTAGTCGTCCGCGACGCTAAAGCCTTGTCCACTTCTTCCTTGGTAACGGGACGATATTCCACATACACGCGATCAAGCAGACGAAAAAAGCTGCGTCGACCGGCTGTCCCTAGACTATCGTTTTGACTGTCGTTCATCCGCATTGCGTCCGTTAATTAATTAGGCCGAACCTTTGGTTACCGGCCGAGCAGGATCACGAATCCACTCGCTCCATGATCCTGCGTAGAGCGCCGAACCCGGAAGGCCCGATACCTCCATTGATAAAACATTTAAACACGATGTCACGCCCGAACCACACATGTGCATAACGCGATCTGGTGGAATTTGGCCTAACATTTCCATGAAACGCTGACGTAAATCACGCGCAGAACGAAGCTTCGCTTCTGCGCTAACGCAACCAATAAAAGGATAGTTACGCGCCCCCGGCACATGGCCAGCGACGTAATCTAGCGTTTCTACCAAGCCGCTAAAGCGTTCAGGCGCACGCGCATCTAGCATCAACCATCCCTCACTCAAGTTCTTCACAACTTGCTCCGATGTCACTAAATTTACCAGTGGCGCCGCTGCTTCCAATGTCGTCGGCATCGGCTTGGGAACATGAATGGTGACCGGCGCCCTGGCGTACGCCCACGCTTTACAGCCGCCGTCCAATAGGCTCACATTTTGAATTCCTAACCAACGCAACATCCACCATGCTCTGGCGGCAAAATGACCCTTGTTTTCATCATAAACCACCACATGAGTATCCGCCGAAATGCCCCATGAACGCACTTTGGCCAACCATGCTTCTCGCGAAGGCAACGGATGCCTTCCTGATGTCGGGGTAACCGGTCCGCTTAAGTCACGCTCCAAATGCGCGTAACGTGCGCCTGGGATATGCGCATTACGATATTCCTCTTCGCCCCAACTCGGCCGCATCATGTCGAAGCGACAGTCTAGTAATACAAAGGACTGATCGCCGCCGGCGCGGCGCACCACCACATCCGTGGCAACTAATGGATTATACGGTGCTGCCACACTCCACCTCATCTGCTGACTTTTGGCCACGCCAATTGGGCGGGCATTCAACACAAATAGAGTACAAAATCACGCTTAATCTCCACCTAATTAGCCCATTCCGTTTCCGTACACGCACTAAGGACACGGGCCGCCCATCCTTTACACGCATCAGATACCAATACGCCTCTACTTCTTTATCGGCACGTCCTTGCACGAAATTAACTTTATTGCGCCGCGATTTCCTTTGCCACCCACCGCGCGTGGAGATTGATGTCATTCAAAAAGCCGCGCGTGGACTCACGAAATCCGACGAAATAGAGACCCGCTTCGAGTCGATTATTGTCCGTCGTTGGGATGCCCGCTGCGATTAGATTTCCCGCGTCGGAAACCAGTAAACTTGACAGACTCGCCGCATATCCCGTCGCATAAATAATGGCCTCGAATTCCTGTCTTGTCCCATCTGTAAAACTTACCTGCGCACCATTTATTGATTGAAGACCCGGCCTAACAGTTAACTCGCCGTTTTTGATCACGCGGAGTATACCGCGATCAAACAAAGGCACGCGCAGGTCTTCGATTAAATCACGCAGCGGACCTTTTTTAGGCCGAAAAATTCCATATTTAGACA